>NZ_JAGWCX010000017.1:0-63429 GCF_020657775.1 Clostridioides sp. ZZV14-6345
GAAAAGCACATTTTTAGCTGTCAAATCGTAGCGATTTACATACCACATAGTTAATATAAAACCAGCAGTAGCACCAGCAACTATACCGGAATTAGCAGATTTACATACCACATAGTTAATATAAAACACTTTTTCGAGATATTGTTCTTCCTTTTTTTACGTAATTTACATACCACATAGTTAATATAAAACAGTAGAGAGCAATCTAATAAGGCGATAAGCAGAGTCAATTTACATACCACATAGTTAATATAAAACCCCAAAATAAATTTAGCATTTCCAATGATTACACATATACAACGTTCTTAAAATTGCAGTGAGCGGGCAATAGTGCAATTGATAACACTTATCACACACTCTCAATGCCTTACATTTCAACTGTTAAGCCATATTTTATCACAAATATCGCTCACTGCAAAACTTCTATAATTTTATTATATCATAAATATATTATTTTTGAATATTTATACCAATTTGTGGTATAATAAAAGCAAGGAGATAAAATTTACTTTGTAAAAGGTGAATCTCTCTAATTGATTAGAATTTAAAAGTTATTTCTTTAAATCACCCTTATTGGCGTTTGGGTGATTTTTTATTTTGTCATATTTGGCGTTTATATGAGAAAATCACCCTTAGCTTTTCAATTTTATTTTCCTTGCTAAAAATATTATAGCATATATATTTACATATTTTACCTATTATATTACTTTTTTGCACATACATATAGATATTTCTGTATACATCTACTATCATCAAATAATATTTATAATTTAGATTTGATATAATAAAATCATGATTATTTAATATGTTTTAAACACTAAGAATGCTTATAAAGGGAGTGTACATATGAATATCAAATCAGCTGTTATAAGAAAAAAAGGGGAAATTTTATGTATATGTGGAGTATATAAAAGAAACAACTGGCAAAAAGAAACAAAAAAATAATTCAACTTCTAAGTTTTATACAAACAGGAAGCTCAATTATTATTAGAAAAGTCGAAAAATACTCCTATAGGTATACCAATTTTTTTGATGCTAACTCTTAGATTGCGTTTTGGTGAAGCTGTATCACTTAGATGGTCAGATGTAGACCTTGATAAAAAAATCATACATGTAAATCAAACATTAGTTTATGTAGGCAACAAAATAAGTTAAAATTACAGAGTATATTGAAAAATGAATTCGATTTGATATGCTTAAATAAAAGATTCAACCCGTGGGTTCAACCAACTTTTGTTGCTCCTTTTAAAAAACTATTAAGAGATAATAATCTTAGAGATATAAAACATAATAGGATGTACTTATAAAATACTTGAAATCACTATTATTTAATAAAATTTATAATTATTTACTATTTGCTGTTGACATTGGTATTATACCATAGTTTATCATTTATATTATAAATAAAATTATTAATTAATAGTTTCATAATTTTATAATAGATTTACAAGGAGTGGTAATAAATGGATACAAAAATATCTATGAATGAAAACATGAGTCTAGGTAAAAGGTTTTTTAAATACCTAGCACCATCTGTAGTTGCAATGTGGGTTTTCTCACTATACACAATGGTTGATGGAATATTTGTAAGTAAAGGAGTTGGAGAATTAGCTTTAGCTGCTGTCAATATATCAATGCCTTTTATTAATTTTATATTTGCAGTTTCTCTGTTATTTTCAACTGGTGCATCCACTATAATTGCAATTTATCTAGGTAAGAAAGATATTAAGTCTGCAAATGAAGTCTTTTCATTTAACTTAGTGTCAATAATTATATTATCAATAATTATATTAGCTATAACTTTTTTTAATTTAGATAAATTAGCACTATTTTTAGGAGCTACAGAATCTACAATTGGCATGGTTAAAGATTATTTAGGAATAATAATATTTTTTAATGGCTTTTTTATAGTATCTTACTCTTTAGAAGTTATAATAAAAACTGATGGCTTCCCAATATTAGCTACTGTTGGTGTAATAATATCTGCTCTTACAAACATCCTACTTGATTACTTATTTGTAATTAAATTTGGATGGGGTGTAAAAGGTGCTGGTATTGCAACTGGTTTATCTCAAGTCTTTTCTACTATTTTCTTCTTAATACACTTTTTAAGAAAAAACTCTACTTTAAATTTTTCAAAATTTAGAGTTGATTTCAAGACACTTAGAAAAATTGTATTTATAGGTTTTCCTGATTCAACGACTGAGTTAAGTTGTGGTATAGTTGTCTTACTTTTTAATTTGAGTCTTACTAAATATATTGGAGAAAATGCTCTTATTTATTATAGTGTCATAAATTATATAAATACACTAGTACTTATGACTATGATGGGTATAACTCAAGGTATGCAACCACTTACTAGTTTTTATTATGGTGCAGGAAACATAGATAATGTAAAAAAATTATTAAAGATGGGTATAAAAGCCACAATAATAGCATCAATTGCTGTATTTGCAATTTGTATGGCTTTTTCAGAACCAATAGTTTCGTTATTTATACATCCAGAAGAAACAATACTATTCAATGAAGGAATTCGTGTATTTAAAATATTCTCTATATCTTTCTTACTAGTGGGAATTAATGTAATAATTTCTGGATTCTTTGTTTCAGTAGAAAAACCATCAATTTCTACTGTTATATCTCTTGGCAGAGGACTCGTAATAGTTGTCTTAAGTCTAATTTCAATGATACTAATATTTGGTGGTCAAGGAATATGGATGACTACTATTGTTTCCGAATTTATATGTCTTATTTTGTCAATAGTTTTTCTAAAAAAGAATTTTTCTACATTAGACTCTAATCTAAATAAGGTTGCTTAGATAGTAGAAGTAATAGTACGTAAAATATATAAATAAAAAATACCTATTATACAATCTTGCAAATAGTAGACCTTTGCAAAAACTAGGATTATATAATAGGTATTTTATTTATGTAATTATTTTATTTCTAAATATCCATAGCCATTTTTTATTAAAGTTCCTTTTACTTCATATTCTACAGGTTTTTTAAATATTGGACCATCCACCACAAATGTATGATATTCTCCATGCTCTCCACATGGGTCTGCACCTGCATCTTTTATCTTTTTCACAAGTTCTCTAGTCAACTTTTCCCCTAAGAATTCCTCTCCTAGATGCTTTAAGTTTACTTTTGTTACAACACTACAAAATCCACTGTCTATAAATTCATATACTAAGTTCTCTCTACTCTCTTGCCATAATGGTAAATTTACCTTCATACCAACTGCATCACATCTATCAGTATCCCATTTTCTATGACTTTCTATGTCTATATCTCCATATGCACATATTGTTGCTCCCATGTTTTTAGCTTTTATTAAAGCTCTCTCAAAACTCTCTTCATATCCTTCTACTCCACATTCAGCAACTAATAAAGGTAATCCTATATTGCTACTTACTTGTTTAAGCATATTATATTCTAAATTATGTGTCCATGATTTTCCATGTTCTTCACTTATAGTTGTCAAGAGTGCCACAGGCCTATATCCTTTTTTCAACATTCGATTTAATGCTAATATACTATCCTTACCACCACTAAATGACATTACAAATTTTTCATCAGCCAATTCTAACACCTCTTTCACCTAACTTTGTTTTATTACTATAATTATACCAAACTTCTGAGTTATATAGCAAATTATACTGCTTTAAATGGTTAATTTACTATAAAGAATGTCCCTAATATTAAAAGTATAACCCCTATGTATTTGTATAAATGCATTGTTTCTTGTCCCAAAATCACGCTATCAATAAAAAAACCAACTAGAACTTGAGATACAAGTGTTAGTATAAGTGTATTTGATACTCCTAAATTTGGAATTGCTTTTACTGTAAAATATATTATTAGCCCACCAAATACACCTCCTAGCAATAGCTTATAATTAAAACCATTTATAGACACTAAATACTTTAAGTCCCCTGTAACTGTTATACTTACCAAAAAAAATATTGCTCCTACAGCTAAACTTATAAAAGTGGCTACTAGTGCTGTTGTACTTTTCCCTAGCTCTCCATTTATAAAAGCTTCAAGAGCAGTAGACCCACCTGCTAATAATGCAAATATTATTGCCCATAATTTTGTCATGGACAAACCTCCTCCTATATAATTCTATTAATAGAAGTTTATGATACAACCTATTAATTAATTACTAAGTATAGTTTAATTTTTATACACTGTGACTTTATTTGGATATGAATTTCTGTTATAATTGTTCTATTGATTTTGGAGGTGATTTTATGTACACAAATTTTAATATCGATTTTAATAACTTTAATAAAAAAGAAAATGCTACTAAATTTATGCTAATGGGAGTATTGCTTGTTATATTAGGATTATTGTGCCTTACATTTAAGACATTAGGTATAAGATTGATTTCTTGGACTTTTGGTATTGCACTTTTATTCTTTGCATACTTAAACCTTAAGAATATCAACGAACTAAAAAGATATGCAACTAAAGAAGAAATCAAACCCTCCACTAATGTCCAATGGATCCTAATAATTGTATGTATATTACTTTTTGTATTTCCTCAAAAAATACAAAGCATATTTTCATTATTTTTAGGATTTTATTTAATCTTTAATCAACTAGTGGCACTTGTAAATAGTAAGAATAATCCTTACTCTAAATTTACAACTTGGAATATAATTAAGACTTTATTTGGTATATGCCTTATATTATCTCCTCTTTTTCTATCTAGATTTATAGTATCGATAATGTCCTTTTTTATAATATTATTTGGACTAGTTCTATTCTTCTCTGGAAATAATGCAAGAAAATATTAAATATTTTCTTGCATTATTTTTATATTACTTAAAATAGAATTTGTTTAAGTTATCTATTTATGGTAATATGTTTTTTGTACAAGTTCAGTGTACAATTTTATTAGAAATAGGTGATTACTTTGGATAAATTTAAATATGCTTTTGATAATAAAAGATATCATACTTGGAATTACTATCTTAGAAATACTTTTGGAGAAAAAGTTTTTAAGGTATCTATAAATGCAGGATTTACTTGCCCAAACATTGATGGAAGTCTTGGTTATGGCGGATGCACCTATTGTAGTAAAGAAGGCTCAGGTGACTTTGCTGGAAATCCTAAAGACAATCTTATTAGTCAATTTTATAATATAAGAGAAATGATGTTAAAAAAATGGCCCTATGCAAAATATATTGGCTACTTTCAAGCCTATACAAATACGTATGCTCCCCTTGAAGTTTTAAAAGAAAAATATGAGACTATATTAGAGCTTAAGGATGTCATAGGTCTTTCAATATCTACAAGACCTGACTGTTTGCCAGATGATGTTGTAGAATACTTATCTGAACTAAATAAAAGAACTAACTTATGGGTTGAACTTGGACTTCAAACAATTCATGATTCCACATCTAAAATTATAAATAGAGGTCATGATTATAAAACATTTGTTGAAGGTGTTGAAAAATTAAAGTCTAAAAATATAAAGGTTGTTGTACACATTATAAATGGTCTTCCTGGTGAAGATTATAATATGATGATGGAAACAGCAAAAGAAGTTGGTAAAATGGGTGTAGATGGTATAAAAATCCATCTATTGCATGTTATAAAAGATACTCCTATGGAAAAGATGTTACAAAATGGTATGTTAACTCTTATGGAACAAGATGAATATATCAATCTTGTCTGTGACCAATTAGAAATACTTCCTGAAACTATGATAATCCATAGACTTACTGGTGATGGTAAAAGAGATGAACTAGTTGGTCCTATATGGAGCCTAAAAAAATGGGAGATTTTAAATCAAATTGATGATACTTTGAAAGCTCGAAATTCTTATCAAGGTTGTAAGTTTGTTTAATACTAAATAATTATTACAGATAAAACAATATCTATAAAATAATAGCTATAGAAAGAGTTATATAAATATAATTCTTTCTATAGCTATTTAGTATTTGTAAAACAAAATATTAATTTATACAATATATAATAAAAAATAGATAATCTAAATTATATATACTTATATTTTGTTTGCATTATCTATTCTATTCTGTAAACTTTATAGAAAGCTATTTTCTAATATAAAGATGGTTTGGTATGCTTTTTGTCAGACTCTAAAATATTTACCAATAAATACTTTTTAAGCACCTAATTCTAAATACTTTCTGTTTTCTCAATCTGCTTTATCTTGTTGGATTTATAAAACATTCTTATTCCATCATAAGAAAGATTAAGTGCTACTACTGCTGATATTAACATCAACATCACTCCAAATAACTTCCATAGGGAAAAACTTTCTCCTAATATGGTACAACCAATTATTACAGAACCGACCAACTCTACCGATGCTACAACGCCTGCCACAGATAACTCTACCCCTTTAGATATCCCTGCTGCATAAAAAATATATGCAAGTGCAGCTGGTACAATACCTAACATTAACATACAAAATAAAATATTTAAATCTTTAGCATAATTCAATATCTCCCAAGGTCTAGCAGAAGGAATCATAAATATAGCTCCAAATAAGAAACTGTATACTAGTATTGTTGAACTTGAAAATTCTTTTAAGGCATTTTTACTAATAGTTGGCATAAGTGCATAGGCTATTGCTGATAATATCCCAAGTAAAAGTCCAAAAGCACTTAAAATTTGAAAATCCAAACTTCCACCAGTCACTGCCATAATAGCACCAATAAAACAAAAGATAAGTGAAAGTATTTTACTTCTGGTAATACTCTCTTTATAACAGACTTTTGAAAATACTGCTAAAAATAATGGTGAAGTGTATAGTAAAACTGCTGCTACTGATACACCCACAGTATCAATCGCTTTAAAATAACATAAATTAAACATAGCTTGACATATAATACCTATTATTATCGAATATATGATTCCCTTTTTACTTATTTTTAAGATTTGTGGTGTTCTTATAAATGAATACACTCCCAAAACTATAAATCCAAAAAATAACCTTGTAAATGCTACTTGTTCTGATGTCAATCCATTTCCCATTAAAAACTTTCCAAATAATCCAAGTGTAGCCCACAGTAACCCTGCTGTTGCTATAAATACATACCCTTTACTTTTTTCTCCCATTTTAAATTCCCCTCTAATTTTATTTAGTCAATTTGCACTATTTTATTAAGCAAAAATTATGCCATTTTAATCCAATATATATCGACATTAAAACCCTAGTCTTTTCAACAATACTAATAAAATTTCAATTTTTTCATATTTATTTTTAACTTACTTTAAGTTGATTTAGACTTGTTTAAATTGTAAAATAAGTTATATATAACTTATTTAAAGTTAAAATAGACAAAAATTTATATATTATATAAATTTAAAATTTTAAGTACATTCAATTAATTGAACTTATTTTAATATATCACTAAAAATTTAGGAGGAAAGCATAAAAATGGATTTAAATTTAGAATTAGATTTGGAATTTTACAAAAAAATATTAGAAGCTTCCCATGACGAAATATGTGCATCTGATAATAAAGGAATAATAATATATTGTAATAAAGCATTTGAAGAAAATTATGGTCTAAAAAAAGAAGATATTTTGGGAAAAAATGTTTCTTTCTTAGAGGAATCTGGATATTCAACAAAAAGCCCCATACCAGTTGTATTAAAAACAGAGTCTAAATTTTCACTAGAACAAGATACCCAAACAGGAAAAAAACTCATCATAACTGCTACTCCTGTATTTGATGAAAATGGAAACTTAGAATACACTGTTGAGAACTGTAGAGATATAACTGAACTTAATAATATAAAAAATAAACTTGAAGACACAAAAAAACAAGTAAAAAAATATAAATCTGAAGTAGAAACACTCTATAGAACTGCTCTTAGAATTGAAGACACTGTAATTATGGATGGAATAGTGATGAGACCCATCATAAATACAGTAAACCATGTTTCTAAAACGGATGTAAGTGTACTTTTGTTAGGAGAGTCTGGAACAGGAAAAAGTTCGCTTGCTAGATATATACACCACAATAGTAATAGAGCTAATGGTCCATTTATAACCATAAATTGTGCAACTATATCTCCACAACTTCTTGAATCCGAACTTTTTGGATATACTTCAGGTGCTTTTACAGGTGCAAGTACTAAAGGTAAAGTTGGTCTTGTAGAATTAGCTGATGGGGGAACTCTTTTTCTGGATGAAATAGGAGATATACCACAAAATCTACAGGCAAAATTTTTGCAATTAATACAAGATAGAACTTTTACTCCAGTTGGAAGTTTAAAAAACAAAAAAGTCGACATAAGGATTATATCTGCGACAAATGCTGATTTAGTTTCAAAAGTAAAAGAAAAAAAGTTTAGAGAAGATTTATATTATAGATTAAATGTTATAGAAATAAAATTGCCTCCTCTTAGAGAAAGAAGGGATAATCTAGTAAAAATTATAAAATATTATTTTAATAGGTACTCAAGTGACTTCAATCTAAATAAAACTATTTCCAAAGAAGCTATAGATATTATTGCAAATTATAGATTCCCAGGTAATATAAGAGAATTACAGAATATAATTCAAAAAATCTTACTTACTTGCACAGATAATCATATAACAATAGATGATTTACCAAACATTCTTACAAAAAATATACATATTACCAATGATGAAAATAAAGTACATATAACCCAACTTAATAAAGTTACTATATCTGACTCAAAATCTATTGATTGCAAAAATAAAAATTTTGATACCTTAATTATGGAGTACGAAAAAAATATAATTTTGGATGCTTATGAAAAATTTGGTAGTTCTTATAAAGTAGCCAAACACCTTGAAATTTCTCAATCTAAAGCTAGTAGGTTAATTAGAAAGTATACTAATACTTAATTTAAAATTTGATAAATAAAAACTTAACACTATTTACATATTGTAAATTCGGCCATTTACTGGTATTATGAATATGGTTGAAATTATTTAAATAAATGTGATTGACTTAGTTTCATATATTTACCATTAAACTTTTATCATAAATATCATATCATAATAATATATTTAATAAGTCTAACAAACTATACGAGGTGTAAATATGTTAATGAATACCCATTTTATTATGGCAAAATCAATACTTGATAATATAGATGAAAATAAAACATTCTTTATAAGCGAAAAAAATTTTATATATGGTAATATAAAGCCAGATGCTTTTTCTAAATATAAATTAAAAAAACATTATTTAGATGAGTCATTTAATATGATTGTTTCTAAGATAAACTATCTGTGCAGTCTTAATATAGATAGTCTTTCTAAATACTTTTCAGTAAGTAGACTTAGTCAAGAACTAGGAGTCATATGCCATTTTTTATGTGATTTTTTCTGCGTAGCTCACAGTGAACGCTGGGAATTTAAACATAGTCTAAATAAACATGTCACTTATGAAAGAGAACTTGGAGCATTTGCAAAGGATGTTGATTTATCTAAAATTAAAGGTGGTACTATAAATAATAGCTTTGAAAAGTTTTTTACTAAACTTTATAGTGACTACAAAAAGAAAACTGATTATATGAATGATTTAAAATTTTCAGCTTATACTTGCAATAGTGTCATAAATTATATACTTGACTCTATTTTATCTAATACAATAAAATCATATCATATAGCAAATTGCGGCTAACTTAAGAATTTTTAAACTTATAATTGAGTATAATCAGAATGACTGCTCCAAAGAAATATAAAATATAATTTTATATTTCTTTGGAACAGTCATTTTTTATATTTAACTATTTATCTTCATTATAACATCTATGGCACTTTTTACACTGTCTACTATATAATTTGCACTTTGTTTTACATCCTCTCTTGCCTTAGACATTGCAAAACTGTATTTAAATCCTTCTAACATACAAATATCATTTGGAGAATCCCCAATAGTAGCAACTTCATCTGGACTTACATTTAAAGTTTTTATTACATGTTCTATACTTCCTCTTTTTGATACACTTTTAGGAACTATATTTAAGGTATATGTCCCAGAAAAATATATTTCTAGCACTTCACTAAACTCACTTTTTAAATACAACTCTATTCTAGATAACTCCTCCAAATTTTCAGAACATACCCCTATATTTCCTATAAGATTATCAAAACTACTTCTTTTCTCAAAATCAGGGTCCACTATGAAATCACTAGAATAGTGTCTAAAAGCAGTTGTATCACTACCCACAATTACATCACCCTTATATTTAAAGTATAATTGTGCATCACTTGACTCAAATCTATCAATAACTTTTTTCACTAAGCTATCATCTATGGTTCTTTTAAAAATTACATTATAGTTTTTATCATGTATGAATGAACCATTTTCACATATATAATATCCATTCATATCTAAATTATCTTTGATAATATTACGAGCTTGTTTAAATATTCTACCTGTAGCAACATTAAACTGCACTCCCTTTTTTTCTACTTCTTCAATTGCTGATATATCCTCTTTTGTTATAGTTCCATTTTCATATAAAGTTCCATCTAAATCACAAAATATATGTTTTATCATAAATTAAAAGCCCTCCAAAAATGATTTTATATTTATACTAATGCTTTAAATATATCCAATATCATAATAACTTAAAGCTTTTCTAATTGTATTCTTAATTCATTAAGTAAATCTCTAGTAGCTCTTAATCTTATCTTTCTTCTATCTCCATTAAATATATTTTTCTTTACTATTGTTTTTCCATTTATATATATTGCAGTATAAACTAATCCCACAGGCTTTTCCTGAGTTCCTCCGCCAGGTCCAGCTACTCCAGTTGTAGATATGCCTATATTAGCTTTAAGTCCTTTAGCAACGCCCTCAGCCATTTCTATTGCTGTTTGTTCACTTACTGCCCCAAACTCTTCCAAGGTTTCTCTTTTTACTCCTAATCTTTTCATTTTAGCTTCATTAGAATATGTTACACAACCTTCAAGAAATACAGAAGATATTCCTGGATAGTTTATAAGGGATGAAGAAACCAAGCCTCCAGTACAAGATTCAGCTACTGCTATTGTTAGATTTTTTTCTACTAGAAGTTTAGAAACAGCATCTTCTAATACAGTCTCGCCTTCAGATACTGAAATATCTCCTTCAGTATATACATATTTGCCAACTCTATTTTTTATTTTTTCTTCTACTGGTTTTATTAATTTAAAAGCTTCTTTTTCATTTTCAGCTTTTACAGTTATTCTTATTGTAACTTCTAATTCCTTTGCATACAAAGCAACTGTTGGATTGGTTTGTTCATTAATTATATCGATAATTTCTAATTCTAGATTTGACTCTCCTATTCCATATAATCTTAAAGTTTTAGATACTAGCATTTCATTTGTGAATTGTTGTAAGTAAGGTTTGACACTCTCATTGAACATAGCTTTCATTTCTCTTGGAGGTCCAGGTAATACTATTATAAATTTATCATCTTTCTTTAAAATTGCTCCTGGAGCTGTACCATTATTATTTTTTAGTACTACAGCATCTTTTGGAAAGTATACTTGTTTCATATTGTTTTCGGCCATTTTTTTTCCTGTTTTAATAAAGAAAGATTCTAAAACTTCTAATGATGGCTTATGTAATTCTAGCTTCTGGCCAAAGTATTCTGCAGCAGTTTCTTTTGTCATATCATCACCAGTTGGTCCAAGACCACCTGTAGTAATTACTAAATCACTTCTCTTTAAACTTTCATCAAAACATTCTAAAAGCCTTTGTTTGTTATCTCCAACTGTACTTTGATGGTATACTTCTATTCCCAATGCTGCAAGTTCTTTAGCTAAAAATTGAGAATTTGTATTTACTATATCTCCTAATAATATTTCTGTTCCTACACTTATTATTTCAGCTTTCAAAATTTATCACTCCTTGATTTATAGTCATTAAGACTAGTCTTAAGTTCATAACAATAATTTTAGCAAAAATAATAGCATAAATAAAGTTAAAAAAACATTTAAATATTTCTTTAAACTAAATTATTGCTCTAAAACCACACATAATATAAACTTCATATATAGTGGTACTTTCATCATCAACTGTTAATTCATATAATTAAGTATGTAAACAAAAAATTTACTTTAAAATAATAAAAATCAAAATAGGAGTGTATAATATGAAAATAGCAGTTATAATGGGTGGAATATCATCAGAAAGAGAAGTTTCTTTAAATTCAGGAAAAGAGATATATAACAATCTTGATAAAAATAAATACGACGTTGTAAAAGTAATAATAGATGATAAAAAAGATATATTTACAAAGATACCAGAAGATATAGATTTTGCAATACTTGCTCTACATGGAAAGTTTGGTGAAGATGGATGTATCCAATCAATACTTGAGACTATGGATATACCATATTCTGGATGTGGACCTCTTTGCAGTGGAATGTGTATGGATAAAAATATAACTAAAAAAATGCTTAGAGATTCAAATCTACCTACTGCTCCATGGGCTTTGGTAAAATCAGTTGATGAAATAGACTATGATGAAATAGATAACATAGGCTATCCAGTATTTATAAAACCAAATTCAGGAGGTTCTAGTGTAGCCACATTCTTTATTCATTCTAAAGATGAAGTTGAAGAAGCAGTTCGCAAAGGTCTGGAAGTTGATGAATTTGTAATGATTGAAAAATATATACCAGGTGGAGAATATACTTCATTCATACTAAATGGAGAAGTATTCCCTACAATATCCATAAAATCTGATTCAGGCTTCTTTGATTATGAAGCTAAATACTCAGTTGAAAAAGGAGCAAAAGAAGAAGTTGTTTATTTAGATGAAGAACTTCAAAAAAGAGTAAATGAAATTTCTGAGACTTGTTGGAAAATTTTTAATTGCAAAGCATATGTAAGAGTTGATATGATTATAAGTGAAGGTATTCCATATGTTCTTGAACTAAATACCCTTCCTGGCATGACTCAAACTAGTTTAATTCCTAGAAGTGCTGCTGCTAGAGGTATTAAATACAGTGATCTATTAGATAAACTTATAGAATACTCTTTAAATTAGATGAAATAATTTGAGGTGGTAATTTGATATTTTCAAATCTAAAATTAAATGATAATGAACCAATTTATATACAAATTAAAAATTATATAAGTGATATGATATCAAAAGGATTAATTCCAGACAATAGTAAGCTCCCTTCTACAAGGGAGCTTAGTCAGCTTTTGCAAGTTAGCCGAAATTCTGTAGTTTCAACTTATGAAGAATTAAAATCAGAAGGCTTAATCTACTCTATTTCAGGAAAGGGTACATTTGTTAAATCAAATAATAAATCTTCAAATACTACATGGTCATTAAACTGGGACTGTTTAGAGAATATATACTCTAAAAAAGCTAATGAATTGGATATTATAAAAAGTGAGATTCCTTGGAGTTCTGACCTAATTTCTTTTAAAAGTATTTCTCCAGCTGGAGATTTATTCGATATAGAAGAATTCAAAAAATCCTTTTTAAACAGAATATCACTAGAGGGTCACAAATTACTCAATTATGGATACGCACAAGGTTATAAACCCCTTATTAACTATTTACTAGAATATATGACAAACAAGGGTGTTGATATAAGTAATAAAGATATACTAATCACAAATGGCTTCACAGAAGGCTTTGATATTATCATGTCGTCTTTTACCCAAGAAAAAGATTATATAATATGTGAAAATCCTACTCATAATACTGCTATAAAAATTATGAAATCGCACAATCTTAATATTTTAGGTGTAGATATACATGAAGATGGTTTAGACTTCAATATTCTAGAGGAGCGTCTAATTAAGTACAAAAACAAAATAAAGTTTGCATATATTACACCCTCTTATCACAATCCTACAGGAATTGTAATGACTCCCGAAAATAGATACAAATTCTATAATCTTATGAAAAAATATAACATAGCAATTATAGAAGATGGATTTAATGAAGAATTGCTCTACAATAGTTCTCATATATTTCCTATTTGTTCACTTGATAATATGAATAACGCTGTTGTATACATTGGTAGCTTTTCAAAAATTTTATTTCCTGGAATGAGAATTGGATGGATATTTGCAGATAAAAAAGTAATAGATAAATTGGAAAGTGTAAAAAGATGTAGAAACATACATGTATCTTTTTTGGACCAAGGAATTCTATTTGATTACTTAAGTAATGGAGGTTTTGAAAAGTACGTCAAAAAAATACGTAAGTTCTATGGAGATAAATTTAACTTTGCATATGAATGTATAAAAAAATATATAAAAACGGAATACATCTTGGGTGATGGTGGTTTGCATATATTTATAAAACTAAAAAATATAGATACTAGAACTCTATTAGAAAAATGTTATGAAAAAAATGTTATATTTATGCCTGGAGATTTATTTTTTACAGATAACTCTGGTTCTGACACTTTAAGACTTGGATTTTCTAGATTGTCTTTTAAAGACATTGAAATTGGTATAAAAATAATTGGAGAAACTATAGATGAAATGTCCTAGGTTAACTAAATATTGTTAGCCTAGTTTATTTTTATGAGGTATAATATATATAGTTTATATGAATCTAACACTGGGGGATAATATGAGTAAAAAGTCAAAACGAAAAAAGATTAATAAATTAAAACTAACAATTGTAATAACTATATTATTTCTTGCCTTATTATCTATATATGAGATACTTTTCTCTAATACCAACAAAAAAGATAATATAAAAAGTCAAGAAACTATGCAAAATAAAAATAATACAACAGAGGATTCTAAAAATAATCAAAACTCTAATAAAAAGAAGGAAGATAAGAATATTAAGCCTACTTTTTCATATTCTTCAATACCAGATAATATAAAAAATAAAATGATTGGTAAATCTATGCCTTCTGATGAACCGATAAGCTTTGATAGCCTATCTTACTTAAAACTTACATACTATGGATTTGATAAAAAAACTCATCAAGGAGAAATGATAGTAAACAGTGAACTGGCTCCAGAAGTTGTGGATATTTTTAAAGAATTGTATGAAAAAAAATATCCAATTGAAAAAATCAAACTAATAGATGATTATGATGCTGTAGATGAAAAATCTATGTCTGATAATAATACCTCATCATTTTGTTATAGAACTATAGCTGGTACAAATGTCGTTTCAAACCATGGTAAAGGACGTGCTATAGACATAAATCCATTACAGAATCCTCAAGTTTCTGGAGATGATGTTACTCCTAAAGTAAGTACAGTCTATGCTGATAGGTCTACTGTAAAATTTGGAATGATAAAAAAAGGTGATGATTGTTATAATGCTTTTGTAAGCAGAGGTTGGAGTTGGGGTGGATATTGGAAAAACCCAGACTACCAACATTTTGAAAAATAATAGATTAGAAATAAAGGTGAATTATATGAATTTAATAACATTGGAAAACATAAGTAAAAGTTATTCTGAAAAAAAATTACTTGAAAATATCTCTCTTGGAATAAATGAAGGTGAAAAAATAGGACTTATCGGTGTAAATGGTACTGGTAAATCTACTTTACTTAAAATTATTGCAGGAGTTGAAGAAAGTGAAACTGGTAATATAACAAAAACTAATGGTGTTAGAATAGAATATCTACCTCAAAACCCAACTTACAATGAAAATTCTACTGTACTTGAACAAGTGTTTAATGGAACTTCAGAAGAATTAAAGCTACTTGGTGAATATCAAGAACTTCTAGAAAAACTTAATTCAAACTTTACAGAGGAATTAAATAAAAAACTATTATTAATACAAGAAAAAATAGATGCCTTAAATCTTTGGGATTTAGAAAGTGAAGCTAAATCAGTACTTACAAAACTTGGTATAAATGACTTTAATCAAAAAATAGTAGAACTTTCTGGTGGTCAAAGAAAGAGAGTCTCTTTGGCATCAGCTCTTATTACACCTTGTGAGTTTTTGATACTAGATGAGCCTACGAACCATCTAGATAATGATACTATAGATTGGCTTGAAGAATACCTTAATTCAAGAAAAGGTTCATTGCTTATGATAACTCATGATAGATATTTTTTAGACCGTGTTACAAATAGAATTATTGAACTGGATAAGGGTAGATTATTTAGTTATGATGGTAATTATTCAATATTTTTAGAAAAAAAAATGGAAAGACTTACATTAGAGGCAAGTATTGAAGATAAGAAGCAAAATTTAATTAGAACAGAGCTTGCTTGGGTTAGACGAGGAGCTCAAGCTCGTAGCACCAAACAAAAAGCTCGTTTACAAAGATTTGATGAACTCATAAATAGAGACTCTTTCAAACCTGATGAAAATCTCGATATATCTGTTGCATCAAGTAGACTTGGAAATAAAATAATAGAAATACACAATGTATCCAAATCATTTGACGGAAATACTGTTATAGATAATTTAGAATATACTTTAGCTCGCACTGACAGAATTGGTATAATAGGCAAAAATGGTCTGGGTAAATCAACCCTTATAAACATACTCAATGGAGAAATAGAACCTGATAGTGGATATATTTCAATTGGAGAAACGGTTAAAATAGGTTGTTTTTCTCAAGACGACTCTCATATGAATATCGACATGAGAGCCATAGACTATGTAAAAGAAGCTAGTGACTATATAGAAACTTCAGATGGTACTCGGATTACAGCTTCTCAAATGTGTGAAAGATTCCTTTTTAATGGCACTATGCAGTATACTTTAATAGGTAAATTATCTGGTGGTGAAAGAAGAAGACTGCACCTTCTTAGAATCCTTATGACAGCTCCTAATGTACTTCTTTTAGATGAGCCTACAAATGACTTAGATATTGAAACACTTAAAATATTAGAAGAATATCTCGATGAATTTAGAGGTGTAGTAATTACAGTATCACATGATAGATACTTCTTAGACAGAATTTGTAATAAAATATTTGCATATGAAGGAAATGGAAAAATTCATATCTATACAGGTAATTACAGTGATTATCTTATTTATAGAGAGGTTCAAGGAATTGAGTTTGAAGAGTCTAAAAAGGAATCAGTTAAAAAAAATGATTCTACTACTTCAAAAAAAGAAAAACCTAAAAATGATAAAAAGCTTAAATTCTCATATAATGAGCAGAGAGAGTTTGAAAATATTGACTCAGACATAGAAAAACTCGAGTCTAAAATTGCAATGCTTGACGAAAGTACTTCAAAATTTTCAACTGACTTTACTAAACTTCAAGAAATTTTAAATGAGAAATCTAGACTAGAAAAAGAACTTGAGTATAAATATGAAAGATGGGAATATTTAAATAATCTGGCTGATGAAATAGCTAATAATAAATGATATTAAAGTAATCTTAAGTTTAATAAGTTTTACTTTAAATCTATACTTTATAAATATTTTATAAGGGAGTGTCTCAAAATGAACTTTTTAGTTTGTGAGACACTCTTTTTTATATGAAATCAAATATATTTTTATCATTTCAACAATGAAAAAGAGGCTTATCTATCTATTTTGAGACAGCCTCTTTTATGATTTTTATAATTATCTTCTAATTTATATAATCTGATATACCTATAATAGTTTTTATTATATCTATATATCCAGTCTTTCAATATAGTGACAATTAACTTCAATATGATTTAAAAAAACTAACAGTCTTTCATAAAGTGGATGAGATTCTTCTCCGTATTTAGCTTCTAAGTTCTCTCCTATTTCTCTAACAGTCTTTTGACCATCGATTTGTAAAAACACAAAACTAGAATATTCATCTAGCTCTATTTTTTTATATTTAGGTATTCTAGCTTTTAATTTTCTAAAAAACCTTTGAATCCTATGGTCCTGTTTTTCAAGAATAGTTACAATACTATTCTCATCTACTTTATATTCAAGCTCATTAGCAATTTTAAATACGATATCTAAAACATCATTACTCTTGCTCATTATTTTTTACTTTAGATAAAATAATAGGTAAAGCTGTAAGTACAACTAAAACTACTAATAAAGCAATTGCCATTGAGTTTGTTGCAGCAAATCCACTTGGTACTTTTGGAGTTATAACTCCAGTTACTTGTAATATTATACCTATTAAACCAATGATAGAACCACCAGCAACAAGACCAGAAGATAAACTTATACCATTAGAAACTTTAACTTCTTTTTCTTTTTCAGTTTTAGATACTAATTCAACAAATAAACGAATTAATGCTCCAACTAATATTATAGAAGTAGTTGCGATTGGTAAATAGAATCCTATAGCTATAGTCATTATTGGTAATTTTAGTGCATATAAAACAATTGCCATAAATACTCCAACAATAATCATAACCCAAGGTAAACTACCTGACATAATACCAGAAGTTAATGTTGACATTAAATTTGCTTGTGGTAATGCAAATTGTACATTATCACCAGTTGCTCTAAGTTGGTCAGAAAGTAATAAAATTACTCCCACAACAACTATCACACCAACTATACTTGCAATTGTAAAGTAACGTTGCATTTCGTTTTTGCTACCACCAATAATATAAGTTACTTTTTGAGATTGAGTATAACCTCCAGCTATCGCAATAGCAACAACTATAAATGAACCAAATAAAAGTAATGATTTATTGGCTTCTAAATCAGTCCAGCCCATTATAACAAATACTAATGTTACAATAACTAGAGAAGCTATAGTCATACCAGAAACTGGAAGATTTGATGTTCCTATTGTTCCTGTTAAACGACCAGCTACTATGACAAATAATAAAGATAATAAAAGAGATATGATAGCTCCAATAATTGCCATAACAATATTACCAGAAATTAAGAATGCTGCTAAAAATCCAACAACTACTCCACCTAATAAAAGTATCATTTGTATAGATGAACCTTCTTCTCCTTCTCCAGAACTTGATTTAGCTTTAAGAGTTTCTTTTATAGAAGCGATTATAGTTGGTATAAGTTTTATTGCACCAATAATACCTCCACAAAGCATCATACCAGCACCTATATATTTTACATAACTACTAGATATAGCTCCAACATCCATTTGGTTAAGAGGCATTGCTGGATTATTCCATACCATAGCTCCATCTTTAGCCATATCTGTAAAATATCCTATTAAAGGCGCGATACCAAAGTTTGATAAAATACTTCCTGCAAACATTGTTAAAGAAACTTCAAGCCCTACTATAAATCCAATTCCTAAAAGTAGAGGATTTACTTCAATATCAAATTTCCATTTGTAGAATTTGCTTCCTACAAGACTCATTACATTGTTTGCTACATTTAAGAATGAACCAGTTAATACAGTAATAAATCCACTTATTACAAATCCAATTCCCATGTACTTAATTGAATCTCCACCAGCCTCTGAAGCAACAAGTGTCTCAGATATAGCCATTGATTCTGGGTACATAAGTTTACCATGTTCTTCAACTATTAGATAGTTATGAACTATAGCAGCAACTCCTATACCAAATAAAACTCCACCAACTCCAACAGCTAAGCCTTCTAAAAATGTAATTTGGCTTCCAATTAATATAACTGCTGGTAATACGAAAATAAATCCACTTGCAACAGATTCTCCACCACTTGACATACCTTGGATTAAATTCTTACCAAGAATACCCTTTTGACGAGCAAATGCTCCAACAAAAGCAGAACCTATTATAGCTCCTGGAATACCTGCGGCAACTGTAAGACCAGCTTTCATTCCAGAGTAAGTTGTAGATGCGGCAAAAATGGCAGCTAAAATAATACCGATAATCAGTACAGCTACATTTCCACCGGTTCTGGACTTATCTGTGATGTATGGAACGTAATCTTTTCCACTAACTTCACCATAAGCACCCTTAGGTAATTTTTTGTTCATAAAATTTTCACCCCTTTTCAATTTGTATATATTATAACATATATACATATAAAGCTTAACTTTTTATTATTTTACAAATAGCGAGTCAAAACTACTAAAATTTAACCCTATATTATTAATTTCTACTTTTAGATATTTTTATGCTAATTTTCTTTTTATTTTTCAATTCTACTAAAAATTATTAATATGTAAAATAAAAAAATTTTTTAATGTAAAATTAATTTTGTTAAAAAAGCACTTTAAAACACGGAAAAGTATAAAAAATACAATAATCATTCTTGTAAATAAATTTTCACCACAGTAAAAATATACAGAAAATTCTTGTTTTTATGTAAATTGATTCTTTTATAAAAATATGTGTCATAAAGAAATGTCTGAAATCACTTTATGACACCTATCATAATAAAAAATTATTCTGGTAATGCTCTTTTATTTACTTTTCCGATTGGTGTAACTGGTATTTTATCTATCCTCATTATTATTGTTGGAATCATATATGGAGGTAGATGCTCATTTAAATATTCTCTAATAGTTCTTTCATTTATCTTATCGCTATCCTCATCATCAATCACATAATATGCACATATATACATATCACCCTCATCATTTGTCCTTGATATACAAACAACACTTTTAATTTCTGCAATATTGTTTATTATATTTTCAATCTCATATAGCTCTATTCTAAACTCATCAATTTTTACTTGATTGTCCATCCTTCCAATATAATCTAAATTTCCATCATCTAGCCACCTTACTAAATCACCAGTTCTATACATTAATTTATTATGTTCACAAGTTTTGTAAGGATTCGCTACAAATACTTGCTCTGTTAACCCTTTTTTATTTAAATACCCTCTTGATATTTGAATTCCTGATAGGCATAGCTCTCCTGGAACTCCAATTGGACATAGTTTATTCTTTTTATCTAATACATATGCATAAGTATTAAATATAGGTTTTCCTATTGGTATTTTTCCATATTCTCTGTCCACATAAAAAGAAGTCGATACAACAGTAAATTCTGTTGGTCCATACTCATTATATAGCTCATAATTACGCCTTCTGTATCCTTTTAATCTTTCTCCTCCAGTCTGTACAACTCTAAGTGAACTATTGTTGCAATTTTGTATAAACAGTCTTGCGAATGCTGTTGGTAATGCTAGTATAGTTATATCATTTTCCTCACAATATTCATTTACTGTATATTCATCAAATTTAGCTTCTTCAGGCATAATATTTATTGATGCTCCTATAAGCAAATAAGGGAATAGTTGTTTCATTACAGCGTCAAAACTGAAACTTAAGTATATACCACATATATCATCTTCTGTAGCACTTATATATTTTACACTGTAATAACACATATTTACTAAGCTCTTATGCTCTATAGCTATAGTCTTTGGTCTACCAGTTGAACCTGATGTAGATATAGTATATGCACAATTTGATGGTGTTATTTTTTCAGTTAATTCATGTCCAATCTTAAACATATACTCATCATTTATATCAAGTACTATTGTGTTTTCATTTATAACTTTACTTCTGAGTTCATCTGTAGTTATTACTACTTTTGCGTTACTATCTTCAAGAAGGTAATTCAATCTTTCCTCTGGATTGCTCGTGTCTATTGGAAAAAAAGCTCCCCCTGATTTCATAATCCCTAAAGCTGTAATAATTATATTAATATCTCTTGGTAACATTACAGCTACTATATCTTCGCTTTGTACTCCTATATGATTTAAATAACCTGCAAGTTTATCAGTTAATTCATCCAATTCTTTATATGTTAAATTCCTATTTTCATCTCTAGCAGCTACATTACTAGGTGTTACTTTAGCTTGTTCCCTAAATAAATCAATATAGCTTTTATCATATGGAACTTCATATTGATTATCATTAAAATCTTCTAATAATACTTTTTCTTCTTTCTTACATACAAATTCTAAATCTTCTATTAAAATATCGTTATCTTCTATTATTTGTTCTACTATATAGTCAAACTGATTTAGAATTCTTCTAATAGTCTCTCTTTTATATATAGATGGTTTATACTTTATTTTTATTTTAAGTGCTCTCTTAGTATATACTATTACAGATAAATCATATCCTTTTTTTTCTATGTCATAATCATATGATAAATCAAAACTTTTAGCTATAAATATTGTATTTATAAGTTTAGTATTCAGATGATTTTTATTCTCTATATCTGATAATAAATAATATCCATATTCTAAAGACCTACTCCATTGTCTTTTTAGCTTCCTTACAACATCTACAAATTTTTCACTTTGTCTAACCTTAACTCTTATTGGAATTATATTCATTGTTTTACCAAAAACTACATCATCTGCATATATGTACTTTTGAAGTATAAGACCATATATAGTTTCTATGATAGAGTTTATGCCAATATTATTCATTTTAGAATACTGAATTAATCTTTCATGTTTCTCAATATTCATCTTAAAAACCTCATCTACTACTTCATCAGAACAATCTTTATAAAAAAAATCATTTGGAATTTTTGCTATATTCGTATAATCATCTAACAAATCCATCCAATAATTCATAGCTCGTTCTAAATTAACTTCATACATATCAAAATTCCCCCTTACTACTAAGTCTATAGAAAAAATTCTTTTGGAATTTTATTTTTCGCAATATATAAATATATTAATAATACATATGCAAGCTCTAAAAATATGAGCTTGCATAAAATTATATCTATTATTATGACTACTAAATTCGTAATATTTACAATGTTTAAAATATATTATAACACATATATGATTTTATTTTTCTACATTTATATAATATATAAATTACAAATAGTTATTTAATTAATATATAACAATACCTTTTGGAATATGATATATTATATTAATTAAAATTTTATAAGATAAGTTATATTTACAGAAAGGAGACATATAAATGAATATTTATGCTCATAGAGGGTTTAGTGGAAAATATCCAGAAAACACTATTCTAGCTTTTAAAAAATGTTTAGATATGGATATATATGGAATAGAACTTGATGTTCACAGGACTAAGGACGGAAAAATTGTAGTTATTCATGATGAAAAAGTTGATAGAACTTTTAATGGACATGGCTTTATAAAGGACTTGACTTTAAGAAAACTAAAGACTCTAAATTCATCTTTTGAAGGGTATCAAAATAATAAAGAATGTAAAATTCCAACTTTAGAAGAAGTATTAATTTTAATTTCGCCTACAGACCTTATTTTAAATATAGAACTAAAAACTGACAAGGTAAACTATCCTAATATAGAAAAAGATGTTTTAGAGCTTATTTTAAGGTACAATATGAAAAATAGAGTTATTATATCTAGTTTCAATAGTAATAGTTTAAAAAACTTTCATAAATTAGACCCTAGTGTAAAAACAGGATTATTATGTTATTTCCCTATAAACAATGTAGTAAATTTTGCTAAATTTCTAGGTAATAGTTACCTTCATCCACCTCTAGTTTTAGTAAATGAATCTCTAATTGAACTTTGTCACAAAAATCTACTTGGCGTCAATGTATATACTGTAAATGAAGAGGACGATATACTACACTGTCTAAAACTCAATGTAGATGGTATTTTTACTAACTATCCAGATATAGCTTCAAATCTTTTACAATCAAAACAATATAGCTAACTACACAATAATTTGTACTCCTTGACTTTTATATAATTAATATGTACAATTTTATTAAATTTAGCTTGGAGGTATAACTATGGATAACTTATTAAATGAACTTGAAGCTTTAAAAAATAATTTAGATAATCTACCAATAGAAAAAATAGAAAATTATGATTTGGCTAAGACTGCTTTATTTATAATTGATGTTAACAATGGTTTTGCAAAAAAAGGTGCATTATACTCTCCCAGAATAGAGTCTTTAATAAAACCAATCGAAATGTTTGCAAAAAAAATATCAAATAAATTAAATAGATTAATAGCATTTACTGATTCTCACACTCCTAAGTCTATAGAACTTTTGAGTTATCCTGTTCACTGTTTGGAAAATGATGTAGAAAGTGAATTGGTTGATGAGCTTAAATCAATAGAAAGCCTAAAAATTCTTCCTAAAAATTCTACTAATGGATTTTTTGCATTAGAAAATTTGGATTTTGATGATATAGACAATATAATTATAGTTGGGGATTGTACAGACATCTGTATATATCAATTTGCAATAACCCTAAAATCCTATTTTAATCAACATAATGTTGAAAAAAATATAGTTGTACCTATGAATTTAGTAGATACTTATGATATTTCTAATGTTCATCCTGCTGAGATTTTAAACTTAGTATTCTTTAATAGTATGATTCAAAATGGCGTTAAGGTATTAAAAGAAATCCATTAATACTCCAATATTTTATATTCTATATAATATAATTATCAAATAACCTATTTTTAATATAACTAAAATAGAAAAAGACAGTAACAAATAGTTTTAATGAGGATATTAAAATTTACAAATGTTATTTATTACAACTAATCTTTATAATATAAAAATCGCAATTTATATATTCCTTATACGGTTTTGTAAGGAATAATAAATTGCGATTTTTATTTTTAAGTTATACTACTAATCAATACTGCTTCAGTAGTTAAATCCATCTTTTAATAGTCATATTTATTTGTAGTTTCACACATTACTACCTTTATTTTTTTGTTAAACATATTCTTATATTCTAATAAAAACTCATTTAGTTCTGAGTCCATAAGATTTATTTTTTTATCACTACAAAGCATTATCTTTTCTTGGTCAATTATCACATTAATATCATTCAAATCATTTTTTATAAATGTTGTTATGCAACTCTTTGGTTGAATTTTTTCACCATATTTCTCATAAAATCCTGCACTCTTTTTGAATGATTCTAAATCTTCTGTAGATACTTTGCTGGAAGCACTATTACTCATAAAACCTGCTGCAGAAGGGTCGATTCCAAAACTTCTAAGTTGTTTTTCTACTTCTTCGGTATCCATGCCATATCTCTCCATAAATTGCTTTTGTATTTTCATAAATTTTTCTTGAGATATATTGTTATCCCTCATATAATCAAATATTTTTCTTGAAAACTCAGCCATAGACATCTTCCCATCCATAACAGAAAAATATAAGTTATATATATATTGCTCAAATTTATCTACATCAGAATCTTTAACTTTGTTCTTTAGTTCGTTAAAGTCTATTATTCTATCATCAGACATTCTTCATCCTCCTAGCTAAATTTTTACTTGTATAAGATTATACCATATTTCTGTTATATTTATATACACACTATTTTTTTAATTTAACCATTTTTTCTGTAGCATTTAATTCACACATTATACCCAAAGGAATAGTCACCATTGGAATACAATGTCCAGATTGAAGATTATATATAGCAGGCTTATTGACCTTTTTGGCAAACTCCATTAGTAGTTCTATTAAATCTTTTTCTTCAATACAATCCTTAAAATCTCCAAAAATTATACCACTACATTCATCAAGTTTTCCTGAAGAATATAGTTGGGTTAACATTCTATCTAGTTTATATTGAGATTCTCCAATTTCCTCGATAAATAAAATTTTATCTTTTGCATCTATTTCATATTTAGTTCCCATTGTAGCAATTATTAAGGATAAATTTCCTCCCATTATTATTCCCTCTGCTTTACCTTCACATACAGTATAAATTTTTTCTTCTTTTGGGTTTTTTAAATAGAGTTCATCTTTAAATTCCAAAGCATCTATTAGAGATTTATAGGTAAACTCATCCCATTTGACTACATTTGCTGCCATTATTCCATGATATGTTAAAAGACCACAATTTTTATAGAAAGCTAGGTTTAGTCCTGTTATATCAGAAAAACCTATAAATGGTTTTGGATTTTGCTTTATTATCTCATAATTTATTTTGTCCAATATCCTTGTTGTGCCATAACCTCCTCTTAAACACATAATCATGTCTACGTCTTTATCTAAAAACATATCTTCTATATCTTTTGCTCTAATATCATCATTACCAGCTAAATAACCTTTATAATTTAAACTGCAACTTTCAGAAAATTTAACTTCATAACCATAATTCTCTAAATTAAACTTTATTTCCTCCAAACTCGTATTTCTTAATGGCCCAGATGGCGCAATTATTCCTAACATTTAAACACCTCTTATTCTAAAATGATATATTCTTATCCATGCTAAGTATCTCTACTATAATTATAAGATATTTTATTTGCACTTGATACAGAATAATGATTTATATAGAATAATATAATTAATGAAGAAAAATAAATTTTTAATATAGTTTAATATAGTTAGGATGTGTTTATGATTAATATAAAAACTCTTTGTTATGAGATAAATGATTGGGTTATAAATATAAGGAGGGATTTACATAAGACTCCAGAACTTGGGTTAGAAGAATTTCAAACTAAGAAAAAAATTATCAAATATTTAAGTGAAATAGGTATAAGTTACATTGAATATAAAAATCATACAGGAATAACTGCATATATAAATGTAAATCCAAATTTAGAAACAGTTGCGATAAGAGCTGATATAGATGCCTTACCTATAACAGAAGAACTTAATTCTTATTATAAATCCATTAATCTTGGTAAAATGCATGCATGTGGTCATGATGCACATACTGCTATTTTACTTGGTGCTTGTAATATACTATTTAAATTAAGGAATTATCTAAATGTAAACGTAAAATTCTTTTTCCAACCTGCTGAAGAAACTATTGGTGGCGCTCAACTTATGATAGAAGATGGATGTCTTGAAAATCCAGATGTAAAATATATATTTGGTCTTCATGTAAATCCTAACATTGATAAAAATCTAATTGAATTAAAATACAACACTTTAAATGCTTCCACTGACACACTTCGATTAACTGTACATGGTTCAAAATGTCATGGAGCTTATCCACATCAAGGTATTGATGCTATAGTTATATCTGCTCATATCATAACAGCTCTACAAACAATCGTTAGTCGCAACACAAACCCTACTGATTCTGTGGTTATTTCTCTAGGAAAAATTGAAGGTGGAATCAAAGAAAATATAGTTTGTGATAAGGTTATTATAAAAGGCACCTTGAGAACTTTAACTCAAGAAACTAGAGAGTTTTCAAAAAAACGAATTAGAGAAGTTTGTGATTTTACTTGTAAGACATTTGGAGGAAGTGTTTCGGTTGAAATTGAGGAGGGTTATCCAGCCCTTATTAATTCAAACAGTCTAGTAGATTATGTTAAGCAAAATGCTGTAGAATTGCTTGGAGAGGAAAATATTCTTATTAAAGATGTACCTACTCTTGGTGCTGAAGACTTTTCATATTTTCTAAGGTACTGTGAAGGAGCTTTTTACCATCTTGGTTGTGCAAATCGAGAAAAAAATATTGTTTCTCCTCTGCACACCTCTACTTTTGATATTGATGAAGATTGTCTTATTACTGGTGTCATGCTTCATGTAAAAAATGTATTATCGTTTTAATTATTAATATTTTTATCTATTATTTTTTATATTGACCCTCACATGGTGTCACGCTGTACTATAAAATTACAAAAGACAAACCAAATAATTGGAGGTAATATTATGAAAGAAATATTAGTAAATCCTATAGGTAAAATATGTATTCAAGGTGAAGAAGTATTTATTAAATTAAACAAAAAATACATACCTGCATTAAATGAACTCGATAACTTTAGCCATTTAAATGTATTTTGGTGGGCTGATGGGTTCGATAATCCTGAACTAAGAAGTATTTTAGAAACTCCAAAACCTTATAAAAATGGTCCAAATGTTATAGGAATATTTGCAACAAGGTCACCTATTAGACCCAACCCAATAGCATTGACTACCGTACAAATTATCAATATAGACCATGAAAATGGTATAATAAAAATACCATATATTGATGCTAATGATAATAGTCCTGTTATTGACTTAAAACCATATACTCCAAGCGTTGATAGGGTTGAAAATCCATCAGTTCCTAAATGGTGTAGTCACTGGCCTAAAAGTGTAGAAAAATCAGGAGAATTTGATTGGGAAAATGAATTTGAGTTTTAAACTATTTTTCTTTGCTTTCATAGGCTTGTTTTAAAAATAAAAAGTATAACTAAAATAATATATTTCTAAAATAATATATTTAAGTTTTGAGAGTTATTCAGCAACTATAGAGTGTGCTTTGGCATACTAAGTATAGTTGCTAAATAACTCTCTATTTTCTTCTTTTTATTGATTTATACAAATAAGTGCAATAGATTCTGTAAACAATCTAATTTAATCAAAACTTAACCATAAGAAACACCTTCTTTTTTCATTCATTTCAAGTATTTATAGTAATTTTATATGTTCTGAGTGATATTGGTATCAACAAATTATTATAATATATCCTTAATAAATTAAATTTTTCTTCTACTCTACTATTTTATAATAATTAATTTAACTTAAAAATAATACCTAACTATGTTAAACTAGTAAATGTAACCACTTATATGTTACAATTTTATATAAATATTATATATAAAAAATTAGATAAATATATGACACCTAGTGTTATATTTTTTAATACCAGTTTAGTTATTTTTCAGTTACAGATTTAATAATAATTAATAGTAAGACATAATATTTTTATGCCCTCTATTGATTATGTATTATTTCCTGTTATCTGTTATTATCATTAATAATAAACGTAAGGGGGTATATATTATGAAATTGTATTTAAGTGCTGAGATAGAAGGAACTTGTGGCATTGTAAATTGGGATGAAACAAAACTTGAATGTGAATTTTCACAGCACTACAGAACACAGATGAGTAAAGAGATAGCAGCTGCATGTGATGGAGCTACTCAATCTGGTATGCATGAGATACTCGTCAAAGATGCACATGATAGTGGTAGAAATATTAATCCAAATATTCTACCTGAAAATGTTAAAATACTTAGAGGATGGACTAAAGACCCACTAGTTATGATGGCTGGAATTGATGAAAGCTTTGATGCATGTATATTCACTGGTTATCATTCTGGAGCTACTTGTAATGGTAATCCACTTTCTCATACCATGGATATTGATTATGACTATTTTAAAATAAATGATGAAATAGCATCTGAATTTACTATAATATCCCTGTAGCATTTTTAAGTGGAGATGAAATGCTTTGTGAGAGTGCAAAAAAATTAAATCCAAATATAGTCACTGTGCCTGTGTCAAAAGGAATTGGAAATGGTTCAATTTCAATACACCCAAATCTTGCACTAAAAAAAATAGAGAAGGGTGTTAAAAAGTCTTTATCTGGAGATTTATCTAGACATTTAATAAAATTACCATATAAATTTAAAATAGAAATAAAATTTAGAGAACATTACAAAGCTTTTAAAGCATCTTTTTACCCAAATATGAAGAAAATAGATTCTCAAACAATACTATTTGAAACAGAAGACTATTATGAGTTTTTAAGAATGTTATTATTTATATAAATTAAGGAGTTGATTAAGATAAGTAATAAAAGAAGAATTCCTTTAGGCGAATTTATTTCTGTATTTTTATTTTTTGCTGTTTTTTTTGGTATAACTTTTTGTATTTTCACGGTTATAGGAATTGGCTTCTTATCATTCTTAGGATTTGAATATAAATCTCTTGGAGCTGTACTAATTTTCTTTTTAATATACTTTTGTATAACTACTCCAATTGATTTTCTATGCACTACTATTTTAGATATATTCAGATATGTAAACAAATTACCATACTCAATATATAAAATTTGCGAATTTATAATTGATTTTATACTAACTTTTCTAGCTATGAACATAATTGATACATTTATGGATTCAGTAATGATTCCTCTAAGTACAGAAATCTTATTTGCTTTACTTTCTTATCTTTTATCCGAATGTATGGATTTTTTTGATAGGGATAAGAAAAAACCTTAAAAAAAGATAGATTTTTTAATAGAACACATCTTTTGTATTTCTATTACCTAATCTATCTTTATTTTATTTAACAAGTTTTTCTTAATTAAAATATAGTTTCTTCTATCTCTCTAGTCATTTGTTTGGCATTATCAAAAAATTCTTCTATATATACTACCTCATCACTAACTCTTGCATATTCAGCTGCAAATGCCATTACATGACTTTGTATCGCTTCTTTTGCTGCTACTTTACCTTTCTCTAGTTCTTTACTAGAAACTAATTTAATAAATTCAGCTATAAGATTTCTATCGTATTCTTCTACCCTATTCTGTTGATTTGATGGATTTATAACTATCTCTTCATTTTTTCCAAATTCTTTAATCCTTATTTCATTTTTATTTAAGTCTCCACCAACTTCACCATGACTAAACATCAACTTTATAGTTCTTCCATTTTCCTTAGTAAATGCACATAAATTAAAAGTGGCTGTCACTCCATTTTCAAACTGTAATATATTTACCATATTATCTACAACATTATTATCACATCTATAAACACATCTTCCATATGAGCTTGTCTTAAGTATATTTAATAGATTCTCTTTAGTTGGATTTATATGAACAGCTCTATTTATACTTCTATCTTTTTCTAGATAAATTCTCTTTGCTGAATATGGGCATTCTTTTTCGACTAAACACTGAAGACAATTTTGTGCCATCTCTCCACTAGCATTTTGGTTATTAAGATGCTTTAAACTTCCAAATGCAGATATTTTTTTACATCTACTTCCTACTAAATATAATAAAATATCCATATCATGACAGCTCTTAGCTAAAATTAAAGGGCTTGTTTCATTGCTATTTCTCCAATTCCCTCTAGTAAAGCTATGTGCAAAATGCCAATATCCTATATTTTCATTGTACTGTATACTAACAAGTTCTCCTAACTTTTTACTTTCTATAATCTCTTTTAACTTATTATAAAATGGAGAATATCTAAGTACATGACAAATCATAAAAATCTTATCTTTATACTTATCACACAAATCATTTATATGTACCAAACCATCCAAACTGTTAGACATTGGCTTTTCTAATAATATGTGATAACCTTTTTCAAGAGCTAGTTTTGCTACATCATAATGTCTATCATCATTCGTAGCTATTATTACTGCATCTGCCATCTTGTCCTGTTTAAAAAAGTCTTCTAAAGTTTCAAATACATTTTTACTATCTAGGTTATATTTTTGTGTAAATAGTTCTCGTCTTCCTTTTTTAGGTTCTGCTACAGCAACTATTTCACATACATCAGAATTTTCATAAATATATGGAGCATATGCATATGTTCCTCTATTACCTGCTCCAATCACAGCAACTTTCACTTTTTCCATACTTTAATTTATCCCCTTTATATTATTTATACTACTCTATTATAGTCTATTTTTATAGACATTTGGATATTTTTAATAAAAGAAACAGCAGTTATAATTTTTCAATTTTAACTGCTGTTATAAGTCAATATATCAAACATTTTAACTCAATTTTCTTTAATACAAAGACTTAAATATTCAATATAAATTATAAGAACACTTTTATCTAGCTTACTTCTTCTTTTCTTTATCTAATTTATCTAATTTCTTATTGTATAAAAACATATAAAAAGCTGCTGAAAATACTATTAAATATCCAACAACACTTAACATATCTGGATAAACATTGAATAAGAATATACTTAAAATTGCTGAAAAGATTATATTACTATAGTCAAATATAGAAATTTCCTTAGCAGGTGCATACTTATATGCTAAAGTTATTCCAAATTGACCTAGACTTGCAAATACTCCACCTAGTAATAGATATATAAGTTGCATAAGAGTCATTGGTTCGTATACTGCAAAAGCAATTGGCCCTACAGTAATTAATGAAAAAACTGAAAAGAAAAATACGATTGTGTAGTAATCTTCTCTATCTCCAAGAACTCTTAAACAAGTATATGCCATTGCTGCAAATACAGCTCCTGCAATTCCTCCAAGATATGGAATTACTTCTACACTAAATGTTGGTTTTATTATGAATAAAGCTCCTATAAATGCAATTATAATAGCTCCTATCTGCTTTACATTTATTTTTTCTTTTAGAGCAATTGCACAAAATATAACTACAAGGAATGGACTCATTTTATTTAGCATGTTTGCATCTGAAAGCATCAACCTGTCAATTGCATAATAGTTAAATATTACTCCTAGAGTTCCAAATATTGACCTATATAAAAGTACTTTTAAATTTTCTTTTTTACCAGTTAGACTACCTTTGTGTTTTATGATAAGCCAAAAAGCTATTACAGCTGATACTAGATTTCTAAAGAACACTTTTTGAAAACTTGGTAAATCTCCAGCTAGTTTTACAAATGCAGACATCATTGCAAAGCCAAGAGCTGATGCTATTATAAACATTATACCCTTTATTCTATTTGATTTGATTGTACTACTCATATTTACCTCTTTTCTATATAAATATATAAAGCTGTATTTATTAATTAAAGACTTAGACTTTATACATTAAATAATAATTATCTAAATATTCCAATTTATACTATAATTAAAAGTGTAAATTATGTCAAGTAACTAATAAATCTTTTCAATTAATAACAATAATAATTATAGTTAAAAAGTTATATGTTTTTATGGATTATTATCAGAATATATAATATAATTTTATATAGTATAGACTTTTTTTAATTTATTATTTAGATTTTTAATAGACTTTTTAATTATGGAGGTATTTAAAATATGGAAATAAAAAGATATGAAGGAACTGGAAGAATGAGTAGAGCTGTAGTTCATAACAATACAGTTTATTTATGTGGACAAACTCATGCTGAAGGCGGAATAATTGAACAAACTACTGAAGTTTTAGCTAAAGTAGAAGATTTATTGAACAAATACGGTTCAGATAAACAACACTTACTATCTGTTACTATTTATTTAAGAGATATGAAAGATTTTGAAGCTATGAACTCTGCTTGGGATGCTTGGGTCGAAAAAGGATTTGAGCCTGCTAGAGCTTGTGTTGAAGCTAGACTTGCTAGAGAGCATTTATTAGTTGAAATGAGCGTTGTCGCAGCTACAAAATAATGAGGCTAAAGAATAAGAGGCTGTCTCAAATATAGAGATAAGCCTCTTATTAATACATATAAACTTATTTATTTTCTATTGGCAATATTAATCTAGATGGATATTTACCTCCATGATAAATTGTATTCTTTGATTCTATATACTCAGTACTATTGTAACCATCTGTTGTGTTACTATTTTGGAAAATAAAGTTTTTAGCACTAGATGTTATATCTAGTCTAATTTTATGACCAACTTTAAATGTATTTGATATTTTTGAGGTTATAATCGTAAACTTATAAATCTCTCCTTCTTCCATAAACTCTGACTTATAAAAACCATTTCTAAATCTAGCACTAAGTATACCGTCAGCTAATTTAATTGAATTTCCATCTAAATCTACATCCATAATTTTTATAACCCAGTCAGTATCTCTGGCAGAACTTGATGCAAAGAACTCTAACTTTATATCACCTGTTATAGTAAATTCTTCGCTAAAAACATCTGATGTATAACACAACATGTCACTTCTTTTTTCCAAATCTTTGTAGTTGTTTGGGACACCAACTTCATTTTCTGACATATCAATTAGTTGTATTGATGGGTCTTTTGGATTATATATATAACTATCACACTTTTCTTCTAAAGCCCTATCAAATACTAATTTTCCATTTCCCAAAGATGTATTAGCATCTCCATCACTCATTAGATACATACTTTTATCAATTTTTTTTGTTATTGGCCAATTTTCTTCTGTCTTCCACTCATTAGAACCTACAGAGTAATACTCTATCGAAGCAGTCTTATCTATATTATTTTCTATACCTTTTAAATATTTATCGAACCATAATAGATAATTATAATCCAAATCATATCTTAATGAATTATTTCCCAAAGAAATACCATTTATATCTCTTAAAGTATTTGAATTGTGCATCCATGGACCTAGAATAGCCTTTCTCTTTCCTTTTTCATAATCCTTTATAACATCTAAGGCCTCTGTCGTTCCCATACCATTATCATCATACCACCCAGATATAACCAACGCAGGTACATTTATTTTTTCTTTTTGTAGATGCCAATCCATCATATCCCAGTATTCATCTTTTTCTACTCTCTTTAGCCATTCTTCCAGAAATTCAATTCTATATCCAAGAGCTTCAACAGGTATATTCTCTATTGGTCTTATATTTAAAACATCATCCCAGTCATTTCTTACCATTTTACTTCTATCAACTTTATTTCTTGATACCATAAATGCCCATGCAAGCATACCAGAGACAAAAGCTCCTCCTTTTCTTGGTATGTCAATAAAAGGGCTTCCTGATGTTACTATACTAACCAAAGCCTTAAGATGCTTGTTACTTGAAGATGCAGCTGCCCATTGAACATAACCAAGATATGATGCTCCAAGCATTCCAACTATTCCATTTGACCAATCTTGTGATACTATCCAATTTATAGTACTATCTCCATCTTCTTTCTCATGAATCATAGGTTCCCACTTACCTTCTGATTCATTTCTTCCCCTAACATCCTGTATTACAACAACATATCCTCTTTGTACGTATTTATAATATATTTCTTTATCATTTTCTTTTCCATAGGGGGTCCTCATAAGTATTGTTGGTGCTTTTTTAGTAGAATCTACAAAATTAGGAAGATATACATCTGTAGAAAGTCTTATTCCATCTTTCATATCAATCATATAATTTCCACCAAATTTTATAGAATATATCTCCTCGTTTTTATGAGTTTTCTTCCATTCTTTTAATATAGTATAATCCTCATATCCATCCATAATTAATATAGTACAAGTTTCTCTAGACAAACAGATAAAACCGACTATTTTATTATCCACAATAATTATATCTAGTGGAAACTTTTTATTTCTTTGAACCCATATGTATTCATTAAGCTTAGAGTATGTTTCTCCCAATTTATTTATAACTCTGTCTTTATCTGTGTTCACTAAACTTTCAGTATATACATCAAAGTTATCAAATAAAAATTTTAAATCTATTTTTGTAAGATTTAAATAGTATGTATTTTCTTCCGTATCTATTTGTTTTAAGCTTTCTATTTTATTTGTAAAAGGATTCAATTTTTCAAGTAACAAATTATCATCAAAGATTACATTTCCACTATATAATCCAGATATATATAACTTAAATTTTGCCAATTAAAGCACCTCCTATAATCCTATAGCCATCTTTATTGCATATGCCACTGAGATACCTGCATAATTTCCTAATACTCCACCAATTACTCCCATGACGACTGCTACACTTACAAGTGAATTCCATTTTGCAGAAGCAGCTACTAAAGCTGAAGTAGGACCATCAGCAATTGCTCCTACTATAGAAAGTATTACATATTGATACTTTATCTTTAAAAGTCTAGTTATACATAAATGGAAAACAAATGAAGCAAAAATTATACTAAAACAGTAAAGTGTTATGGTAAAAGTTGAGCCTAAAAACTCTTTTATATCTACTGAAAAACCTATAGTACATAAAAAGAATAATGCAACAAATAATCCTAAATCTAAATTTCCCTTTAATTTCTTTACTGGCTTTAATTGAGCAATTATAATTGAAATTGTTGTGACTAAAAGAATTCTTGCTGCACTACTAAAACTTGAATTAAAATATCCAGCAAGTATTGTTGCAACCTCTGTAACAACAAAACCTATAGCCAACATCCAAGCAATATCTTTAATACTCCATTCTTTTGACTCCATAAATTCTTCATTCTGACAATCCTCTAATTCCGATTCTTCTACATGATATGGCCAAAGTTTTTTAAACTTCTTTGAATTTTTTAGTATAGCTGGTAGAGCAAACATAAATATCAATGTTGGTACTCCAATTACATAATCTGCTGCATTTGCAGCAGCAAGAGTCTGTCTACTTACATTAAGACCTGTTCCAATGGCTGTAAGATTAGCACTTCCTCCAGTATATGTACCCACAAACATTCCAGCAACTTTCCAACCTTCTGATATTTTTTCTGCAAATACTAGTCCAAATAAAAATGCCATAATACTTACAGTTATTACTGCTACAAAAATTGCAATCAAGGGTTCTCTTGATAACTTTGTCATTTCTTTTAAATCAACACTCATCAGCATTATAGTCATAGAAACTGGAATAGCATATGTAGAAATAGTTCCATATAACTCAGTACTTACTGGTACTACTTTTAAGTTTGAAAGTATTATTCCCATTATGATTATTGTAAGTGCTGGTCCTAAGCTTTTAATGGCTTTGTATCTTTGTAAGTAAAAACCTAATGCAATCATTGATGTCATTACAGCAAGTATACTACCTGGATTTGAAAAAAGTGTATTCATATTTAACCTCCAATTTTATCATAAGTTTACTTCTACTCCTAAACCTGGTTTATTGACAAGATTCATAATATCTCCATCCATTACAAATCCTCCAGATATACTTTTTGATTCTTCACAAAACATAAAACTATCAAGGTCAGCTTCTGTTATGTTCTTTTTAGATGCTATTAAATTTGCTGCTGCTGTTATACCAATTCTCGTTTCTAGCATACACCCTAACATACAATTTACTCCACTTGCTTCAGCTATGTTATTGATTTTTATAGCAGGATATATTCCTCCTGATTTCATCAGCTTAATATTAAATGTATCGACTGCATTCTTTTTTATAGCTTTAATTGCATCTACTGGTGAATGTAACGATTCATCTATCATAATCTTTGTATTACTCTTATTTCTTATGTAAGCAGTACCATCTAAATCCCAATGTGGAAGTGCTTGTTCAATTGCATCAACACCAAATTCTTCTAGCCTTTTGATAGTATTTATACTACTATTTACGTTCCATCCTTGATTTGCATCAATTCTAATTCTTATACTCTCTCCAACAGCTTCTCTAATTAGCTTTACAGCCTCAATATCATCTTCAGGATTTATACCTGCTTTAAGCTTCAATATCCTAAATCCTTCTTTAACTCTTTCTAAAGCTTCTATTGCCATTTTTTCTGGTTTATCTATACTTATAGTAATATCGGTTTGAACTTTATTATCAAATCCTCCAAGAACTTTATAAAGAGGTACATTCATAATTTTACCCTTAATATCATATAAAGCCATGTCAATAGCCGCTTTTGCAGAAGTATTACCTATAATAATTCCATCCATGATTGTATGTATAGTTTCAATATCTAGTGGGTCTTTCCCTATTAGCTCTTTTTTAAACATAAGTAATACTGAAAGTACATTATCTAAAACTTCACCTGTGACTGCTGCAAGAGGTGCTGCTTCACCAAATCCACAACACCCTTCATCTGTTTCAACTTTTAAAATTATACTTTCTCCATATTCAATTACTCCAAATGAAACTACTACAGGTTTTTTTAATTTAATTCTCAGCTTTTCAAATTTGATATCTGTTATCTTCATATTACCCTCCTTATTTTTTGAAGTTATAATTCAATTTTTAAAATTTTATACTTAAAATTATATTATTACTTCAATATATATGTCAAGCTAATTTACTGAAAATTTATTATTTTCTAAAATATGCTGTAATAATATTATTCCACTTAATACTCCTTCACTAAATTCTTTTTTGCTATCATTTTCTTTGTATTAATTCAGCAATAATTTATTTTCATAGGCTTTTATTTGCATTTAATTAATTTTTAATTGTCAAAATCTACTATGTATTCTTATTGCCACTACTTCTATGTTATGCTATAATTACTTTGTTTTAAGCGAATATTTTATATTAATTTTATTATTTGGAGGTTCTTATGCTAGGTGAAAAGATGAGAAATATAAGAAAAAGCAGGAAAAAAACATTAAGTGATGTTTCCAAATTGACAGATTTATCTATAAGTTATATCTCTCAAATAGAAAGAGATGCTATTGAACCATCCTTGTCTTCATTGAGAAAAATTGCTGAAGTTTTAGACACTCCTTTATATATGTTTATGGATGATAACAATACTGATGATTTAGTCATTAGAAAAGAAGATAGAGTTATGATGAAATTTCCAAAAAGTGAAATGTTTTACGAGATAGTATCTCCAATGCCTACATCTGAATTTACACCTTCAATTTTATTTGTAGAATTTGAACTTAGACCAGAAAGTGAAGATGCTAAAGATTATATCTATCATGCATCAGAGGAAATCATGGTAGTAACGAGTGGTATGGTTGATATTTGTATGGGTGAAAAGGTAGTAAGATTAAATCCAGGTGACTCAACATTTATAAAATCTAATGTACCACATAAAATCATCAATCCAAGTAAAGATACAATAGCTCGTGGATATGGAGTTATATCGCCTCCAATTTGGCCAATAAAATCTAAATAAGATTTATATAACATATCTACTTTTTATAGATACTAAAAAAGATTTAAATATCACTTTTATTTTAAATTGAAGTATTTATTTAAATTTAATATATTTACTCAAACTAAAAAATAGCTATTTGACTAATCTAAACCATTTTAATTATGGTAAATAGTAAATAGCTATTTGTAAGTTATATTTTAAATTTTAATAAAAATTGTATCTATTAATCTTAAATTAAACTGCTATATCGCTTAATACCTTTGCTTTGACAATTCTTATATTCTTCATACTCTTATAAATATCTTGAATCTTATCTTCTTGTTCTCTCAACAATCTATGTGCTTCATATATATCTACAAATTCAAATTTTACTACATCATTTGGCTTTGCTTGTGCTAACTTATACAAATCTACACTTATAACATTCCCTATCTTAGTATAACCACCACTAGTCTGTCTATCGGATAACATTATAATAGGTTTTCCATGCCCAGGTACTTGTATAGCTCCATAAGAAATACCGTCAGATATAATATCTGCTCCATTAAGGTGCTTTATACTCTCTCCATCTAGTCTACAGCCCATTCTATCTATTTCATTTGTAACTTTGTATTCATTTGATAAAAATTTTTCTACTTCATCTTTAGAAAAAGCATCAAATTGAGGTCCTTTTACAATTCTTAGTATGATTTCTGAACTATAAGTTGGAATATATTTTAAATTTAATTTTTTATTTATTGTAAAATCTTTTTCCTGAATAAAAGTATTTATATAATCACCTTTTTTAAGTGCTCTACCTTCAAACCCACCAATTTTGGCTCTTGTATAAGTTGACTTGCTTCCCATTGCAAGTGGGATATCTATTCCACCAGCTATTGACACATATGCTCTAGCACCTGATTTCACACCTCTAAATGATAATACATCACCTGGATTTATTTGATATGACCTCCAGTTTTGAATCTCTTTTCCATTTATTCTAGCTCCTAAATCTCCACCAGTTACTGCTATTTGCGTATATTCATCAAATGTAATTGTAGGGCCTAACATTAAAACTTCTAAAGAAGCCTCATCTTCAGAATTTCCAACCAATATATTTCCTACTCTATGTGCATACTCATCCATTGCCCCACATCCAGATACACCATATTGCCCATATCCAACTCTACCTCTGTCTTGTATTAATGTTTGGAAACCTCCTAATTCAACTTTGAATCCCATATATACCACTCCCTGTACTATAACGATATTTAAATATTTAAGTTATTTTTTTCGATTTCTATAAATTCATCTAATGTTATTGGAACAAATTTTATAAAATCTCCAGCTCTAAGTAAAATCTGTTCCTCTCTATTTTCATCATATAATTTTAAAGGTGTCCTACCAATTATTTGCCATCCACCAGGACTATCGATAGGATATACACCAGTCTGAGAACCCGCTATTCCAACACTTCCACCATAGATTTTAGTTCTTGGCACCTCTAATCTAGGGGTAGCTATTCTTTCATCCATACCTCCTAGGTATGGAAATCCAGGAGTAAATCCTAACATATATATCAAGTACTCTCTACTTGTGTGTATTTTTATAACCTCATCTACAGTAAGATTATTATGTCTGGCAACATTTTTAATATCTATACCAAAAACCTCATCATAGCATACTGGAATCTCATGTGTTTTAGGTTTTGGTAATACTATACTTTCCAAATTATCTTCTATTTTTTTCAGACTCTCAATCAAACTATCAAAATCTATTTTCAATGGATTATAGCTTATCATAAGTGACCTATACGTTGGCACCATTTCTGTTACAATCCCTTTAAGATTTGATATTTCTATTGCTCTCATAAATGAAATTACTTTTTTGTTTATATCTTCTGATATCTCATTTCCAAATTCAGCAACCACTGCCTTATCTCCTGATAGCAAATATCTAGTTTCCATAAATGTCACCTCTTTTAAATTAAGCAAATAAAGCACCTAAACTACCAAGAGAAGTTATTCCTGTATAGGCAGATATTAAAACTACTATTAATCCAAATATTAAAAGCCATGTAGGATGTTTGTAATCTCCAACAATATCTTTTCTTTTAGAAGCTATAAGCATAATTCCTAATGTGATTGGAAGTATCAATCCATTTAAAGCCCCTGCTAAAATTAATAAAGTCGCTGGCTTTCCTATAAATGCCATTATAAGTGTTGATATTGCTATAAATGCTATTATAAAATATTTTTCATATTTCTCTATAAAAGGATTTAGTGTCTTTAAGAAAGAAACTGATGTATAAGCAGCTCCTATAACTGATGTAATTGCAGCAGACCATAATACAAGCCCAAAGAATTTATATCCTATTGCTCCTGCGCTAAATTTAAAAGCTGAAGCAGCTGGGTTTTCTGGGTCAAGTTGAAGACCTTTTGAAACTACTGCTAATATTGCTAAAAATAGAAGAACTCTCATCATTGTTGCAACTAATATCCCTAAAAAAGAAGATTTAGTTATTTCTTTTATATTTTCTTCTCCTGTTATTCCACCATCTATTAATCTATGTCCTCCAGCAAAAGTTATATAACCTCCAACACTTCCTCCAAGTAGAGTTATTATTGGGAATATCAATCCTTTTGGGTTTTCTGGTTTTACCATTCTAAAAACTGCATCTCCAATAGGAGGATGATTTGATATTGCTACATATCCAACTATAATTATCATACCTAATGCTAAAAACTTAGTTATCTTATCTACTAGAGAATTTGAATTTTTTGACATAAATACAAATATCGCTATCAACCCACTTAATATAGTTCCTAATGTCATATTCATATTAAACATTACATTCATACCAAGTGCAGCTCCACCAACATTTCCTATATTAAAAGCTAATCCTCCAAGAGCTACTAAAAAAGCTACTAAATAGCCTAATCCAGGTATTATTTTATTTGCTATATCTTGACCTCTAAGTCCTGATACACCAATTACTCTCCATACATTTACTTGAGCTCCTATAAAAAGAATTGTTGTAATTAAAATTACAAATGAAAAACTCGGTCCAAAATCTTGAGTAAATTGTGCTGTCTGAGTTAAAAACCCTGGACCAATTGCTGATGTTGCCATTATAAATGCTGCCCCTATAAGTGCTCCAACATCCTTTTTATTTTTTGTTTTATCAGTAATATTTTTTGTACTCATATTTTATCTCTCCCTCATATTATCAGTTTTATACTGTGTTCTCTGATGAACAAACTTCCATATTTTCTAATGGACAAACTTCTATATTTTCTAATTCAAAACGCTTTCTTATTTCTTTAACAAACTCTATTGCTTTTGGATTATCACCATGTACACATATAGAGTCTGCTTTTATATTTATAACTTCACCTGTTAAAGTTTCTACAGTTCCTTCTTTTACCATCTTAACAACCCTATCTATTGCGTGTTTTGTATCGTGTATAACTGCCCCATCTACACTTCTTGGAACTAAAAACCCATTATTATCATAAGCTCTATCTGCAAATACTTCATTTGCAAATTTAAGCCCAATCTCTTTAGCTGAATTTATCATTTCACTATTATATAGACCTAACAGTATAATATCCTTATTGACTTCATATATAGCTTCACAAATACCCATAGCCAACTCTTTATCTTTAGCTGCCATATTGTATAAGGCTCCATGTGGTTTTACATGTTGTATGTTACATCCATTTGAATTTGCAAATGCCATTAAAGCTCCTAATTGATATTTTGTATAATCTTTAGCTTCTTGCCTAGTTATTTTAATCTCACGCCTTCCAAATCCTATTAAATCTAGAAAACCTGGATGTGCTCCTATTTTTACTCCATTTTTTTTGGCAAGTTGAACTGTTTTTTCCATATGACTAGGGTCACCTGCATGAAACCCACAAGCTATGTTAGCTGATGAAATATATTTTAAAACCTCTTCATCTAAACCAATTTTATATGTTCCAAAACTTTCTCCTAAATCACTATTTAAATCTACTTTATACAATTTATGACCTCCCTTGCTAACATTTTGATAGAATAAGTAGTTTTAATTCTTAAATTTTGTTTATTTTATATATTGCATGAAATATTTTATTACTTGTATTCAATTTTATTTTTACAACTATTATATTGCATTTAATTAATATAATTTTACCATTTAAGGGATATTTTTGCAATTATTTTAATCAAGCATTCATTTGTATTTCTTTTTCAAAAAATGCTTTTACCATTTTTTAGTTAATAATTAATTATTTCAGCTTAAAACAAGGGCTTTAGCCTTCATTTTTAAAGTATTTTTCATTTTTAATCACTTTATATGCAAGACAGAATCATTTTTCTTCATTCATTTGTTTGTTTCATCTATATAATTATCATTATTTGTATGTAAAATATCTTTATATTTTTATAAGCAATTCTTTATATAGTTTTAAGTATGATAAAATCGTGTATACTAAATGCAAGTTAAAATATTATTTTGAAACATGCACAATATTTGTACATATTGTAGACATCTAAACCTATAAATTATAAAATAGTATTGTTAAGATTATATATTTTTTAACATAAATTTTGTATTGGGGGAAAAACAATGGATAAAAACTATACGATGCCAATATACCAAAAAATAGCATTGGATATTGCAAATAAAATATACACGGGCGAAATACAAGAAGATTCAGTATTATTTGGACGCTCTGTTTTGGCTGGTAAATACAATGTATCTCCAGAAACGATAAGAAGAGCTGTAAAAATTTTAGAGGACATTGGCGTTGTTAAAAGCATAAAGGGTAAAGGTGTTATTGTACTATCTCCAGACAAAGCTTCTTCTTTTATAAAAAAATATAGAGATATTACAAATATATCATCATATAAATCAACACTTTATAATTTAATAGATACTAAATCTAATTTAGAAAATGAAATATTAGATACTATAAATAAAATTTTAGACTATTCTAACAGACTTGAAATAATCAATCCTTTAGTGCCCGTTCAGTTCACAATAAATTCTAATTGTAAATATGTTGGTCAAACAGCTGCACAAACTAAATTTTGGCAAAATACAGGTGCTACAATAGTTGCAATTAAAAGAGGTGAAGAACTTATAATATCTCCTGGACCATATATTGAATTTTTAGAGGGAGATATTCTCTTAGTTGTTGGAGACAAACATATTTACAACTCTATACCAATGTTTTTATATGAAAATGAAAAATAAATTATACTATTTAGTATGATTGTATAAAAATTTAGAATGAATAACAAAAAAAGAGCTTCATATTTTACATAAAGCTCTTTTTAAATTCAAATAAATTTGACTTTGATTAATTTTTAAATATCCAATTCATCTTCTTTTTCCCAGCTTAAAGCTCTTGATACAGCTTTTTTCCAACCTTTATATAATTTACATCTCATCCCTTCACTCATATTTGGATTAAACTCTTTTTCTACTGACCATTTTGATGTAATTTCATTTTTTCCAATATAGAATCCAACAGATAGTCCTGCTAAATAAGCAGCTCCTAAAGCTGTAGTTTCTACTATCTTTGGTCTATCTATATCTACATTTAATATATCTGACTGAAATTGCATTAAAAAATCATTATTACTTGCTCCACCATCAACTTTTAATGACTTTAGTTTTAATTTTGAATCATTTTGCATTGCTTCCAATACATCTTTTGTTTGATATGCAATTGATTCTAATGTAGCTCTTACTATATGTTCTTTTTTTGCTCCTCTTGTAAGACCTAAGATTGACCCTCTAGCATACATATCCCAATATGGAGCTCCAAGACCTGTGAATGCTGGCACTACATATACACCATTAGTATCCTCTACTCTATTTGCATATATTTCACTATCTTTTGCAGATTCAATTATCTTTAATTCATCTCTAAGCCATTGAATAGATGCTCCTCCAATAAATATACTTCCTTCTAATGCATATGTTACTTTTCCATTAACACCCCAAGCAATTGTTGTAAGTAATCCATGCTTAGATTTAACTATGTTACTGCCTGTATTCATAAGTAAGAAACAACCTGTTCCATAAGTATTTTTTGCAGTGCCTTCTTCAACACAATTTTGACCAAACAATGCTGCTTGTTGGTCTCCAGCACATCCAGCAATAGGTATTTTAGCTCCTGATAGCATACGCTCATCTGTATGACCATAGACATAGCTAGAAGGTTTTACTAATGGTAACATACTTATTGGTATATCTAATTCTCTTAGTATATCTTTATCCCATTCTAAATTATTTATATTGTACATCATTGTTCTAGATGCATTTGAGTAATCTGTTACATGTACTTTTCCACGTGTTAAATTCCATATTAACCATGTGTCTATAGTTCCAAATAATAGTTCCCCTTGCTCTGCTTTTTCTCTAGCTCCTTCTACATTATCTAATATCCATTTTACTTTTGTTGCTGAAAAGTATGCATCTATTAAAAGACCCGTTTTTTCTTTTATTGATTCTTCCAATCCTTTATGTTTAAGTTCATCACATATTTCCGATGTTCTTCTACATTGCCATACTATTGCATTATAAATTGGTTTCCCAGTATATCTACTCCAAACAATCGTAGTCTCTCTTTGATTGGTTATTCCTATTGAAGCAATTTCTTCTGGTCTTATACCTGCTGTTTCTATAACTTCTCTCATTACCCCACTTTGTGAACCCCAAATTTCCATAGGGTCATGTTCTACCCATCCAGCTTTTGGATAAATTTGATTGAATTCCTTTTGTGCAATTTTAACTATTTCGCCTTTTTTATTAAATAGTATAGCTCTTGAACTGGTTGTTCCTTGGTCTAGTGCCATTACATACTTCTTTTCCATTGCTATATTCTCCTTATCATATAATAATATTTAATTTATTAAAAATAAAAATCTAATATTACATATTTCAGTAAATAATTATACTTAAGTACAAATTTAATATACAAGAACTATTATACAAAATATCTTTGGAGTAAATCTACTAGCATTAGTAATATTATTGTTCTATAAAGAAAATAAGACTAGATAAAAGAGTGTTATAGTATTATATTGTAAATTTATCTTATGCTTAAATATTTTATCTTAAGTAGTAAATGCATAAAAATTTTTATAATTGATTAATATAAACTACAATATAATACTATTTCTCTCTTAATCTTTTTTACTCCTACAATCAATCAAAAGGCAATCTTAACTTATCAAAACAAATCTATGCAATCTATTCATATACTCTTTTACATTTTTATAGCAATTAAACCTATCAATATATATACAAATCAAAATAAACCATATATTTTCAACTATAATATGTTAAAATCATATTATGAGCATATTAATTTAAGCAAAATGTCATTTAGACTTTAATTTACTAGTTTTATATTATAAATTTCTATATTTTTAATTCCAAATGTCATTTAGACATTATTTATAAAAGAAAGGAGTGTATTTTGTGGATACTTTAGGAAAAAGAATTGCTTATTTAAGAAACTCAAAAAAACTTACCCAACGCAAACTTATGGATATTTTAAAATTTGAAAACTTAGGTAAGTATGAAACTGGAGATAGAAAACCTAATTGCGATATACTAATGTCAATAGCTGATTATTTTAATGTTACGACTGACTGGCTTCTATATGGTAAAGAAGAAGTAAACTCCAATAATAGTGTAAAGGAAGATAAGGAAGACTACCTACATATTACTGATAATGAAATGACGATATTGAATCTATACAGACAATTAAATGAACGTGATAAAATAAAAATAGAAGGAATACTTGAACTTAAGATATCTGAATATAAAGACTTAAAAAAGCATTCCTCCAATAATAATGAAGATAAAATGGTTTAAATATACATAATTTGATACGATTTTACATCATCTATTAACCTTCTTTTTTTGTAGTATATTACTAAAATATGGATATTAGGTTATTTAAAAACAAGTATAGTCTAATTTCAGGCACATTTATAATATTTAGATTATCTTATCCATATTTTAGTTTGCATATTTTTAAAAATATAGTACATTTCTATGTATCATTTATGTTCCTAAGAAATGCATTATTCATGTTTTTAATTCCTCTAGCATCTTTCTATATACAATTGTACACCCTTTGTAATTCCCCTCTTTAAGAAGGCTTGAACATGTACTAGAGTACTTAGTTAAAATATCCAATCTTTCCATATTTAAACTTTTTATACCATTGAGAGCTGTAATAAAATCATCAATTGCTCTACAGCACTCTATAACTCCATCTGAATCTAATTTACACACAAGAATATTCACCTACTTTATATACTATTTATTAATCATCTTCTGAATATTCTATATTAAGTAATTGATAAATTGATGATTTATATTTTTTACCTGTTCTTCTTCCATTTAAAATAGCTGACAAATAGTTTTCATTAACACCTATTTTCTTCGCTAATTCCCTTTGAGTCATATTTAATTCAATAAGTCTTTGCTTGACTTGCACTCCCAAAAAAGGTATCCATTTTTTTCGAGCATCCATTTATCAACTTCCTTTCTAAGTAATTTATATCTACTTTTATATTTTGGTCTACGCACCTCCCTCTATTTAGTATATATTTTTAATATGTACACATATTAAGTATATAAATTTATTTAATACTAAATAAGATTTTTTGATTACTTTGTGCTAAAATTAGGATGTAAATTCGTATCATCAAGTTAATTATAAAGTCATTTTGACCTTAAGTCAATGATTTTTATGTCATTTTGACCTTTAATTTGCAACTATTTACATCTTAAGAAGTCTTTTTGACATTAATTGAATGGAGAGTGTTTATGGATACTTTAGGAGAAAGAATTGTTTATTTAAGAAAAGCAAAAAACCTTAAACAATATGAACTAGAAGAAATGTTGGGCTGTGACAACTTGAGTAAATTTGAGAGAAACATTAGAAAACCAAATTATGAAATATTAAAATCTATAGCTGAGATATTTAATGTTTCAGTGGACTGGCTATTAAATGGAGATAATCTATCACATAAATCAGATTTAATTTGCGATTCCTCCTCAAACTATCCACTTAATAGCATAAACTCTAATGAAATAAACCTTTTAAATAATTTTAGAAAGCTAAGTGATTATGATAAAGCCAAAATAGAAGGTATGATTGAATTAAAACTTCATGAATATAAAAAAGAGAAGGATTTAAGAAAAACTGAGTATAACAAAAATATAGATGAGAAAATAGATAAATAATTTTTATGTTGCTTTTGATACGATTTTACATCATTTCTTTGTTCTAATATTTTTATTTCATTTATTTTCTTTTTTATAGTTTTATGATAAAATAATTAGTATATTTTGCTTTACTTGAATGTAATTATTTATACAAAAGTCAAACATAATATAAATGTAGTAAATTTTTAGTTTCAAGTACTATCTCGTTATTATAACTAAATATTTATTAAAATTAGGAGGATAAAATGGGCTTAAGAGACAAATTCGCGCAATCATTTGCTAGGTCAAAAACTATGAGTGGCCCTGAGAAAAAGGCTAATGAAATAATGGGTAAATTGCTTCTTAAGAAAGCTATATTACCTATCGTTTTAATGTTCGTGATAATAATCGCTGGAGCTATGCTTAAAATCAATTCTTGGGTTACACTTGGCATAAATTTAGTTATTGCTGTTGGTGCTTTCTTCTACATAAGAAATTCTAGTAAAAAGTATCAGAACTTTAAACCTTATGTTGGCAATTTGATTAGTCTAGAGAAAAAAGGTAAAAAAGAGTATGTTGCTATTATAAAACAAGGTAAGTTACCAGTTAAGTTACAAATAACTTATGGTGGTGAAGACCTTGAACATATTAAGAAAAATCAAATGGTTCAGATAAGTTATAATCCAGATGCTAAAATAGCTATTTTGGTTAATAGACAATAATTTAATAAAAAAGGAGTTGTCTTAAAATTGATTTTTTCTAATCAAGTTTTAAGCTCAACTCCTTTTTTGAATTTTTATATGTTATTTTTTATTACTTTTTTATTAGTGTCTTAAACTATAAAATACATCTCAATGAAATAGGTCATTATATCCTATACTACTGTATCTTTTCCTAACAATATATAATCTGGTGCTACTGCTACTTTCATGTTATACACCTTCTTTTTGTAACATACCTTTTATATCAGTAACATCTTCCTTAATTTCCTCTACATCTGTTTTCATTATTCCCATTTGAACAAGTATATTCTTATTTATTTCTTGTTGTTGTGTAGATAATTCTATAAAATTTTCCACAGTTTTTTTATACATGTCTCTATCTTCTTTTTTCTCCTGCATAGTATTTTTAAATAATAGAGCACATAGTATACCTATTGCCCCTAGACTACTCAATTCGGTTATTAATTTATCCATTATAGCCTCCTATTATCTAAATTTTTATACTTATAGCTTTAATTTTTGTTATATTCTTACATCATGCAATGTTATATTTTCAATATTATCATTTTAATCTTTTGTATTTTAAATTGTAGGTGTAATTTATAGATTGAATAAATATATTTACAATTTTCTAATTATTGTTTTGGAGTTACTTTGGTATTTTTATTCTTTTATATTCTTTTAAGTCTAATGTAAAATACACATCTCGAGTCCCATCTCTTTCTTCATAGCTAAAACCCTCAATTATGACCTCCATATTTATATTTGTTTCTGTAATAGATAATTAAATTCCTTAGTCTCTAAAAAGTACAGTGCAGTTTGGATATCTGCCTCTCCTTTTATTACATAAGCTAACAACTTATTTGGAGTATTAACATTTCCCATCAAAGCTAAATTTATATATTCTTTATTTTCAGCAGATAAATCAGCTGGTATATCCTCTTTTTCATGTACTTCATTAAGACCTAGTGCCTTAGTATCTTTAAGCACCATTGCAATTATTCCTCTAGCTGAACGTTCTTTAACAGTAGTAGCTAGCTCCTTAAATGATATGTTGATACTTGGTAATCCTATAGCCATACTATCACTCTCCTAAATTTAAATTAATTTCTTCCATATTTTCATATACGACTTCTTCTTCATATACACCATCAAGATAGTTTAATGTAATTGAAAAGTTCAATACATAAATTGACTCATCTTTTTTTATACTTTGTTCTAATTTTGCTATACTTAATTTTCTGTCTTTTACCTTTATATTTCTGTTGAATAGCTTATTTAATTCGTCTGAGATTTCATACATTCTAATACTGTTTGATTGTGGTTTTGGTAAGTATTTTATAGAGATAACAATATCTTTGTTATTCGTATTTAACATTATGGGTGTACAAACAACTGACAGTATACTTACAAAAAAACAAGACCCTTCAGAGCCTTGCAAACTTTCATCATCAATAAAAAAGTTTTCAGTAAAATTTTTTTTGAGAATCTCAATAATTGTTTCTAATATTTCTTTGTATTTAAGCAAATAATCACCACTCTATCGCTAAATATTCTTGCTTAATCTGATAATCTTACTATAAATGATATAAGTCATTTTTAAATAGACATCTCATTTATTCATGTCAAGTATCTTCTATATTTCTAGGTAATATCATTCTTTTCAATTTATCACCTCCTTCAATATGGATTTCTTTCACAATAACATTATCTCACATATTTTATAGTCTATTGTTGCAATGGTTTATATAAAGTGTTGTAAAATTGTCCTATTTTTTATAATATCTCACTCAATTTAAATATCATCTTTTTCTTTAAATTGTAGCATGATGTTCTATCTAAGTGCAGTTTCATAGATATATACGTCATATTGTTTTTTGTTTTACTATTATAAAAAAGATTAAAAAACTCCATTTCCATATCATTTAAACATGTTAGAGCATTTTCTATTTTTTCTTTTTCTATTTCTATATCTTCTTTTTCCATTTTTAATTTTCTTAACCTTTCCTCCCTTTTTAACACCTCATTTTCCACAGAAGAACTTATATTATATGTGTTACTAGTCTTTTCTGTATATACCATTGCTCCACATCCAGAGTACTCATTCTCACATCTTTTTATGTCCAAGCTAATATTCTTTATCTTTATATCAAAATACTTATAATTATGTAATCTTTCATCTGTTTCTTTAAATAATATATCTTTTTTGTTTTCCATAGTACTTCTCCTTTTTTATATACTTATTATTAGCTTCAAATTTACAATAATCTCTTTAGCACAAAGTTTTTTACTAATCTTATAATTTTAAGAACATTTTATTCTATAACTATATAAAAAAACTTCTTAGCCATAAGAAGACCAGGATTTTTTATACGTCCAGCATCATTAAGAATATTTTGTTCTTACATATTTACATTATATAGAATTATTTGTTCTTTATCAATACATTTTAGAAAAAAACATTCTTTTTGTGCTTTATTAGTTTTAATTTTTAGAACAATTTGTTATAATCTATACATAAGGTGGTGTTATAATGTTTGCCAAAAGATTAAGAGAACTTAGAAAGGAATTTGGATTTACTCAAAGAGAACTCGGTGAAAAAGTAGGAGTTTCCCAAAGAGTCTTAGGGTACTATGAAACAGAAAACAGATTTCCTGATGAACACATTTTAAATAAGTTAGCTGATGTATTTAATGTATCAGTTGATTACCTTCTTGGAAGAACCTTAGTTAAGGAAAATATTGATACAGTAGCTGCACATAGAAAAAATCCACATGAAGAATTACCTGAAGAAGCACAAGAACAACTTAATGATTATATAGAATTTTTACTAAATAAATATAAAAAAAAATAAACCATATAATGAGCAGTCTATTTTCCTGCTCTTTTAATATAATTTTAAAGCAAACATACATTCTATTTTAGGGGGATTTTTATGAATAATTTGGATAAGCTTTTTGAATTAGCTTCTCAAGAAGAGATAATAATTCATTATACCACTTATATTGCAGGTGATTTAGAAGGACTATATATAAATAAACACGGTATGAAAATCATATCATTACTCAGTAATTTAAAACAAAATACCAGAAAACTTACATCCATCTTGGCTGAAGAACTTGGGCATCATTTTACTAGTCTTGGATACTACGTATCCTCTTATAATGATTATTATACAAAAATCATTATAGATAAGTGCGAAAATAAGGCCTTAAAATGGGCTTGTGAATTCTTAATTACTGAAGAGGATATAATAAGCATAATTAATTCTGGCGTCACTTGCGTTTATGAAATGGCAGATATACTTAATGTAGATATTAATTTCTTTCAAAAAAGATTGGAATTCTTATCATTAAAAAAACACTCTTTATCACTTGGAAATAATAAACATCTAATATTAACCAATTTGCCATATTTCTACATATTTGATCCAATTTCATAATAAAAATGGTAGTAGTTTTAATTGATTTAACAATAAAATCTATATATTTATTTTAACAAATTTTGGTTTCTATAAATTCAATATTAATATATAATAATGATATCATACTATTTAAAATTCTAAAAACAAATACATGCTTTTGTTAAGAAAGGTTGTTTGATGAATGTATAAAGAAAAGTTGTTTGATAATTATTTTAAGTTCTTAGCACTATTTTTTTGGCCAATAATGTGGTATAAGTGGATAGTAATTTCAAATGGTACTCTTGAAAATATGTTATTTACCACATATGCAATTATTGCAATTGTTTTCATCATTTTATATTCAGCATCTATGATAAAATATAAAGACATTACACAAATAGATTTCTTTTACAGGATAAGTACTCTACTTGCTTTTATATTTACACTTTTTAGCTTTTTAATATATCCAAAGAGTTTATTTTTCTTGTATTTAAAGATTATTTTTACTGGAGTATGCTTTTATTATTCAATAGTAAAAACCCTTAAATTTAAGCATGACGAAGGTGTAGTGGGTATTATGAGCTCACTTTTATTGATTATAATAACTTTGTTCTACTAAATTTAATTCTATTTGACTTAATATGACCTTAAATGTTAGACATCTACATTGTTTTCTGATATTATTTAAGATGGTAGTTTTTATATTAATAATGAAATACACTATGAAGGAGTTAACTATTATGGAAAAAAAAGTTTTAGTAACAGTTGGAGAAAAAGAGATAACTAATATTGATATTGAAAATGCATTAAAATCATTAGACCCTTATCAAGCTATGCAATTCAAAACTGAAGAAGGAAAAAAACACTTATTAAATGATTTGGTGAATCAAGAATTATTCTTCTTAGATGCTAAAGAAGAAAAATTAGATGAAGAAAAAATATTTAAGTTAGAAATGAAAAAGATAGAAGAAAATGTATTAAAGCAATTTGCTATAAATAAAGTTTTATCTAGTGTTGATGTGACAGAAGATGAAAAAGTAAAATTCTTTGAAGCTAACAAAAGCTCTTTCTCTAAACCAGAAAGTGCAACTGCTAAGCATATATTAGTGGATAGTGATGAAAAAGCTAAAGAAATACTTGCTCAAATAAAATCAGAAGAAATATCTTTTGAAGACGCAGCTCTTAAACATTCTTCTTGTCCATCTAAAGACATGGGTGGTGATTTAGGAACATTTGGTAGAGGACAAATGGTTCCTGAATTTGAAGAAGCTGTATTCTCTATGGCTAAAGGTGAAATAAGTGAACCAGTTAAAACTCAATTTGGATACCATATAATAAAATTAGAAGACCTTCAAGAAAGCACAGAATCTACATTTGATGAAGTTAAAGCTGAAGTTGAAAAAAGTTTATTATATCAAAAACAAAATGAAGTTTATGGCAAGAAAATAAACGCTCTTAATGCTAAATACGGAAACCTTGTAAAATATAACGATTAATCATAAAGTAATGTATAAAAAAAGCTGTCTTTTCATAATATTTCTTGGAAAAGACAGCTTCTTATATTAAAGTTTAAATATTTAATTTCATATTATTATTCTTTTATTACAAAGAACTCTGGTTAAAAATTTGAAAAGTTTAAAGAAAATTTTTAATTATCGTTAGCTAAATTTTTATATCCACGTATTATCTCATAGCAGTAACCTATTACATCTCTTCTTTTTATTATCCCAATAAATGTATCTTGGTCATCTATAACAGGAATAAAATTTTGATTTAAAGATTTTATAACTAAATCTTCAATATCTGCATTGATGGAAACAGGAGAATTATCCATTTTTCTATTGATATCTGTCACTGGAACATCTTCCAATCCTTTTAAGTCCAGATTTAAGTCGTTTTTTAATGTCCATAAAAAATCACCTTCTGTTATAGTTCCAATATATTTACCATCCTTACTTATTATTGGAATTGCAGAGTATTTGTGATATTCCATTTTTTCTAGTGATTGCCTTATAGTGTAGTCTTCATATATATATGCTACTTCACTTTTTGGTGTTAGAAAGAATAATATGTTCATTACACTACCCACCGTTACTGAAAACTTATAAATATTATTCAATACTTATAATGTTACTTTTTTGCAGTAACTTTCTCCTTTCTTATTTTCTAAGTATTCTCAAATACTATACGCTGTAACAAGCGCTTTTCTTTTGGTCATTTTAATATCATTATGCTTTATTAAGATTCTTATATGGTCTATCAGTATCACTTATTCTCTTTTTAGAAAAATCAACTAAAAATTAATTGACTTAAACTTAGCCATAATAATTTTACTCTACACTATTAATTTTAACATATTTATCTTATTATTAATGATTTTATTTTAATAAATTTAATTTATTTTGCTATTAATTTTATTTACAAAAAATGAAAAAACCGCTAAACGATTAGCGGTTTATCTCTCATATTACTAGAACACTAATATATATGAATTTTTAATTATAATCTAACTACGTTAGCAGCTTGAGGACCTTTAGCTCCATCTACTACTTCAAATTCAACACTTTGTCCTTCTTCTAATGTTTTGTATCCATCTCCAGTTATAGCTGAGAAATGTACGAAAACATCTCCTTCACCTTCTACAGATATGAATCCAAATCCTTTTTCATTGTTAAACCATTTAACTACACCAGTTTTCATTAATAAATCCTCCTAAAAAAACACAATTATTTAGCTACTCTTTTCTGTAACTTTAGTACTACTCTATCATATATAGCTATGTTTGTCAATTATTATTATTTTTATACATTAATAATCAATTTTTTTACTTTATAATTTTAAATCACTATTCTCTTTTATACTTTATTTTTCTTTATATTTTTTCAATAATTTATTTTTATTATATGAAATCTTATGGATTTATCACTCCAGCCTAAATCCCAAGGAACCAGCATTCTGTCAGTATTATGGCAAGTTACCAAAGGATAGCCTCTTGAGTCTAATCCTGTTACTGTCGAAACATGTGTTATTCTACCCTTTTTCTCATAACCAACAAAATCTCCTGGACGTAGATTATAAGCTTGTTTGTATACTTCCTCATAAGAACCTTTAGCAATTAATGAACCTCTTCCACTATACAGTGCATAATTTTTGAAAGCTTGTGCATTTACCCATGCTTTTGTACCTGCTCTTTCACTATAATTCCAGATTGAGTTCTTTTTGAATCTTCCACTTTCAAACATTATCTGTGATGCAAAGTTTGCACAATCTCCACCTTCTGGGTTATAATCCCTATAGTTTGGATTAAATTTCATACCATGTTCTTCATCAGTTGCTGCTCCACAGTATTTATGTGCATAATCTATAGCCTTCTTTTGTTCATCTGTAAGCTGTAATTCTACACCATTTTGTTGACCAATATAGTTTCTTATATCATCAGACTTTATGTTTTCTAAATTTAAAGAGTCTGCAAAAGGGTCTGTATACCACTCTTTAGTTATGACATATTGATTATCTATAATTTTTACATTTAGATAATGATATGTACCTATTCTAAAGGCATTTTCTTTGTCTTTTTGATTTTCATATGAATACTTATACTCAGTCGATACTGAACAGATTATACCATAAAGATCTTTTTCTTTTTCCTTTATTTTTTTAATCTTAACTCTTGTCTTTATGTCCTTAAATTTTACACCTTGTTTACTAGACCAGTTTTCTAAATACTTCATCTTTCTTACTTCATTTTCATAAGCCCAAAGACCAAATTTTTTATCCGTCTCATAAAGACCTTTTAAAATATTTTCATTTTTCTCTAATATTGCCTTATTTCTGTAGTCAAATAAGTTTTCAAGCAATAGCTTATATTGGTCTTTTACATCATCACCTTCAACATTTGCAGACTCCATGACTTTTTCTTCCATATTTTTCATGCTTAAATCATTAATTAAAAATACACCTGCTGTAGTAGCTAAAGATAAAAATACAAACGCCATTATACCTTTGATGTACTTATTTTTATTTTTCAGTATTTTCAAAGCTACACCTCCCAAACAGTACACCTTACAAATGAAATTACAAAGAATATTCTGTCACATATAATAATTTTTATTTTTAATATTCCTCTATTTTATTATGTCCAATATTAAAAATTAATTGTATTGATACACTGTTTTTTTTACAATTTTTTATTTTATAATCTACTTTTTTCTTTTTTTTATAGTAATATATATGTATATAAATATTTTGGTATCATTATAATTAATACATACTAATGGAGGGTTTTTTATGCAAAAAAAAGTCGCAGCAATTAATGACTTATCTGGAATAGGAAAATGTTCATTATCGGTTGCTATACCTATACTTTCAGCATTAAAGGTTCAATGTTGTCCATTTCCAACAGCTATACTTTCAAGTCAAACTGGTTATCCTGAATTTACTTTTTTAGACTTTACTGATGAAATGGTAAAATATTCAAATGTTTGGAAAAATTTAAAAGTCAACTTTGATAGTATATATAGTGGTTTTTTAGGTTCAAAACACCAAATCGAAATAGTGGCTAATTTTATAAATTATTATCCCAATGCTTTTATCGTAGTTGACCCTGTTATGGGTGATAATGGAGTCATGTATCCAATATTCACAGAAGAAATGAGACAAGAAATTAAAGAATTAGTTAAACATTCAGATTTAACTACACCTAATTTAACAGAAGCTTGTTTCTTAACTGGAAATGATTATACTAAAAGCGATTACAATAGAGATGAGCTTATATATATTGCAAAATCTGTATCTGATTTAGGACCTAGCAAGGTCGTTATTACTGGTATATTAGAAGATGATAATATACTAAATTTAGCTTATGATAGAGAAAATGACCATGTATTCTTTACATCGGTTAAATACAATAATTGTTCTTATAGTGGAACTGGAGATATATTCACATCTATACTTTGTGGTATGTTAGTAAACAAACATGATTTGGGAGTAGCTGTTAATACTGCAACAGATTTTATATATAAAACTATAAATTACACATCTCAATTTGATACTGATAGAAATGATGGAGTTATGTTTGAAAACTTTTTATCAGATTTAACTAATATATAAAATCAAAAAAAATTATCCATTTTATAAATACCTATGAATCATAAAATTTAGGTATTTACAAAATGGATATTATTTATTAAACCATTGGTACTTCAATTGTTACCATAGCACCACCAGTTTTTACAGAATTTTCAATATATAAAGTCCCATTATGTTTTTGTACAATATTATTTACAATATAAAGACCCATTCCATAATGAGATTTAGAATTTCTACTCAAATCTCCTGTGTAAAACTGTTCTGTAGCTTTTGACAAATCTACTTTAGAAAAACCACCCCCACAATCTGTAATTACAAATTTTAAGTATTTATTACTTGCTGATATACTTATGTATAGTTTACTCTGACTTGGTGAATAATCTATAGCATTTGAAATTATATTCATAATAGCTCTGAATAATAATTCTCTATCTATAGTTATGTTTTTAGGCAAATTATCTTGTTTAGAAAACTCCACATCTAAGTTTTTGGTACTAGCTAATGCTTCTATTTGAACTAAAACATCTTTTATAAACTCACTGACATTAATTACTTCTTTATTTAATATATAGCCACTCTCTGTTTTTGATATGTCTATTAGAGTATTAATATATTTTTCTATTTGGGTGACACCCTTTGAGATATATTCCATGTACTCTAATAACTCAGGATTTTCATTTATTTCAATTAATAGGTCAGTATTTCCATGTATAATTGTTAATGGTGTTTTTATATCATGTGCCAATGCAGATATCTGTTCCTTTCTATTTTCTTCCAACATCCACTGTTTTTCTAAAGAATCTTTTAATGCCAACTTCATTTTATCCATAGAAAAAAGAACATTATTAATTTCATAAATTTTACTAGATTCTACAACAAAATCTAAATCCTGTTGTTCTATTTTTTCTGTAGTATTTTTTAAAAGTTCCATTTCAATATTGAATTTCTTTCCAAATAATTTTGATAATATAACAATTTCAATAAAAAATATTATACTAAAAATAATCATCCCCAACATCTCTGGTTTTGGTAAATGTGCTCTTAAAACTGGAGAACTAAATTCTGATACTAGTTTGTATTTTATTATAAAGACTTCATCTTTTTTAAAAAACTTTATATAACTTTCCGAATATGCATGCCTTTCTTCAATGTCTCTCATTAAATTCCATACTTCTTTTGATTCTTTTTTATTAAAAGTACCTGAAATTAAATTCCCATCTAAAGTATAGACCCCATACTCATATAAATTTGGAATTATATCTTCAGTTACTTTCTCACTTGAAATAATCTTTTCTTTATATTTATTAAATTGTTTTTCTGCATAATTAGCTGGTAATATTATACCTGATGATAATAATACAGAAAACGATAACATCAAAAAGAGTGCAAGTAAAATTGTCATAATAAAGAATAAAGATAAATATTTTATAAAAATAGTTCTTAACTTTTCAACTTTTTTGTTGTTAGATTTTTTACCTCCAAGCATTTGTACCATGTCCTCCAATAGTTTAATTAATTCATAATTAATACCTAACCAGTTTTTTATTTGATTATTTTATATCTTTTTATTGCTAAGTTATATTTTAACATAATAATATAAATAAACAGTCAATTTTTATTCTATTCTTCTGATTTTTTACCTTCCCATTTAGAAAACCAAATACATAAAATTACAAATGCTAAAATTGTTACAAAACCACACATTAAACCTGTTGATTGATATGCTTTTATTGATTCAACCTTTATATATTCAACCGTTTTAGAACTTGAAAAAGACGACCAAATAGTTATAAATCTAACACCCCATGCACAAGGAAAATACTGCCAAATACCAGAGCCCAATCCAGTTAGTAATAATGCTGAAAGTAACATTTCAACTATACCAACTCCAATTGATGCTCCTTTTCCGAACCTTAAACTTAAGAATAAATGTAATATATATTCGAATAAACTACACCCAATTAAAATTAGGATTGAAATCATATAAAAGCTTGATGTAAAATAAGCCTCAGATATACCAAATTTAAAACCTAGTACCGACACTAATGTTGCTACAAAACCAAGACATACTAGGATTATATATTTACTTATAATAGTAAGATATTTTGGATTAGATGTTGTTAACATATGTTTATAATTTCCTGCATAATATTCTTGTTCAACAAACATTGAACACACAACACCTGACAATAAAGGAAAAGCTATTGCTATAACTTGTAAATATGCTACTATCTTTAGTATATTATCAGCTCCTGAAACCTTATAATACCATAAAAATAATCCCATTCCCATTAAAGCCATGCAAATGTGCATTAGTATTATAAAATGTCTCTTTAATTTTATTAAATCAGAACAAAATATTCTTATTAGTTGTCTCATATTACTTCACCTCTTTATTATTAAACCAAGCCCTTGTAGCTAAAGCAAATAATGCAAATAAAATAACAGATATTAATACTCCTGGTAAAATAACACCATTATTTAAAAGTTCACTTCCCTCTGGTACAGGAAGCCCATTTGGCAGAATATGCAATACAACAGCCATTAATCTTGAAGGAATTGAATATGGAAATACATACCACATTCCTGTAGTTGAGAAAACAGAAACTCCAACAATAGTAAAAAACATATTTATTAAAACTGTAACAAAAATCCCAAATTTTGAAGCTAAAAACATACAAAGAGGAATCTGCCACATAAATAGTAAAACAATTAACATGGTTGCAATAATATTTTGACTTATTGAAATAGTTTCTTTATAGATTATCCCAACAAAAACTACACCTATTGCAGAAATAATTGATGCTATAAAACAACAAATAATACAGTAAATCATTTTTCCAGTCCAAACGTCTTTCATTTCAATTGGCAATGGTAAAATACCACGATATTTACTTTTTTCATCTTTTAATACTATTAAAGAACATATTAATGTTAATGCTCCTGGAAGAAATGTCGTATACCACCAGTTGAAAGCAGCATTTTGCCCTCCACCTAGTCCACAAAAAAGTATACAAAACACTGGAACTATCCATATCAACTTCATTCCAAAAGTTCCTTTCATCTTTTGAAATTCCACTCTAATAAATCTTTCCATATTACTCCCCTCTCTTTCTATTTTCAGCTACAACTTTCATAAAAAGTTCTTCTAAGTTTTGTTCTTTTGATACTTCTCCTTGATAACCCATTACTCCATTAGAAATTATTCCGATTTCATCTACAACTTGTTCAACTTCAGACAAAATATGGCTTGATAAAATAACTGTAATTCCTTGTTTTGGAAAAGAACGAATCAATTCTCTAAGTTCTTCAATACCAATAGGGTCAAGACCATTTGTAGGCTCATCTAAGATTAAAAGTTTTGGGTGATTTAATAATGCAATAGCAATACCAAGACGTTGCTTCATACCTAGAGAGAATTGGCCTGAACGCTTTTTAAAAGTATCTCTTAAATCTACAGTCTCTAAAACTTCTTCAATACGAGAGTCAGGAAGACCAAGTAAAGTAGTATGAATTTTTAAATTTTCTTGTGCTGTTAAATTTTCATATATAGCAGGAGACTCAATAAGAGAACCAATATTTGATAAATCCTTTCTACTCCATCTATGTCCCTCAAACATTATTTTTCCTGAAGTTGGATTTAAAATCCCAGTTATCATTTTTAATAAAGTAGATTTCCCAGCTCCATTTGGTCCTAACAATCCATATATAGAATTAGGTTTAATTGCTAGTGAAATGTTATCAACTGCCATCTGCTCCTTAAATTTTTTAGAAACTCCTTTTACCTCCAAAATATAATTACTCATAATTTTCATCCTTTCTTTTGTCAAACTTATTTACAAGAATCATTCTAAATCATAAATATAAGGATTTTATAAGAATTAAAAAATTACAAAAAAAGATGTGTTAAAAAACACATCTTTTTTATCTTAACTCTATTAATTTTCCATTGTAGTATATCTCTACTTCTTCAATCCAAATACTATTATATTCTTCTTGGATGACATTTTTAATAATATTATTTATAGTATATATTATATTTTGTTCATTCAAATAATCATCCTTCCAAGAAACTCTACTTTTTTCATCTGGTTCTATCAAGTTTATTTTAACAAGATTATCTTTTTCCTTAACTTCTACTTCCATGTCTAAACCATTAAAATACTCCTTTGATAATGTGTCTAAGATTAATCGTAGTTTATCTTTAAGTGTACTTTCTTCATCAATCTGTAAGTACTTCACTATTTTCTCATCCTTTGAAATTATCTCTATGGGTATTTTAGTAGTCTTCTTAGAATTAATCATTTTACTAGTTGTTTCTTCTTTGACATCCTCATCCTTCTTTACAACTGCTGACTCTTTAGAATCAACTAGCTCAACTGCACTGATGCTATAATCCATACATGCTGTACTCAATAAAGTAGTAGCAATTATTAAAAAACTTACTGCTATTTTATTCATAAGTATCCCTCTCCTAATTCTCTTTCGATACTTATTATACCATAGTATAGATTATATTTTTATACTTTTAGAGCAATTTATCAATTATTACAGTAAATTATTTACAGTTCTAGTCTATTTGTATTTATTTTTATAGTATACTCTTTCTCTAAATTCGACATATTTTTATTCAAAATCCCTTTTATTTCCCTCATATTTCTATACTTGTTGCTATGTCCTTCACTATGTTCATAATCATATGAATCATTGTTATATTCTTCATCATTGTTGAATTCTTCAATTACTTCTTTTGACTTTATATCACAATTAAATTTATACTTATTTACTGGTATATCAAGGCTTACCTTAGAATTTGGAACTTCTATATCCAAATGCTTAGCAATTGGCATATTAGAATGTAGGTTAAATTCATTATCATAATTTGAACTTCTACCTATTTTCTCTTTTATATTTACATTTTCAGGTATATACTCTTCTATATTATTGATAAATACATCTTCATCATTTGGATATATATCTAATGACTCTGATTCTATATTTACATTTTTAACACCTAAAATTGACTTTGTTGACAAATCAATACTACTATTAGATATTAAGTTTAAGTTTTCTAGTCTATTTACTTTATTTTCTGTTATAGCTCTACTAAAACCTCCATAAGAAGTTTTATATGTTATATTATTTGAAGCTACATTATCATATACAAATAAGTACGAACTTATACTTGATGCATTTATGTCTACATTATTTGGTACATATATTATAATTTCTCTATAATCATGTGAAAACATACTATTTATGGATGTATTTAGTAATTGGTCGAAATTTTTAATCCTTTTAATTTGATTTTCATATTTTCTTTCGCCTTTTACAACTAAAGTCTTATCTTTTAAAGTTACACTGTATTTGTAAAATTCATTATTTCCTCTTGTTGTCACACGCACATCTTCACTTGAACTTTTCTTTATCGTAACATTTATATTGTCAACAGATACATCTAACTTGTCAATATTTACTTTTTCTTGATAGAGTTTATTTTCTTTTTTAAATTCAGCTTCCTTTTCTAGCCCAAAGTTTATTAAGCTTGGCATAACTAAAATCCCTGACCATGTTGTCCCAATTATACCTATTACCAATAATACTGCAGCAAATATGGCAAGTTTCTTATTCATGTTTATCTTCTCCTTTCTTATCATCTATATCTTCAAAGTCTTTATACATCGCTTCAAAATTTATACTATCATCATTATAGTCATCAGTTTCTTTGATACTGTCTTTTTTTATATTGTAGTAGTCATCACTAGATAAATCTTCATTAACATCTTTATTCAAATCTTCATCATTTAAAGTCTCTTTATTTCTTCTTTCCATCTTTTCATTTGCATTTATATAAATATTTTTTCTCTTTATCCAATTTATATAACTGCCTAGTAATTGCTTCCCTAGTTTTATAACGAACAACAAAATTTGCCATGCAAGTATCTCAAGTCCTATAAATCCTATAGTTGCAAAGATACAAAACATCGTAACATCTGGCACCATTGATATAAATTTAATCACAAATGGAATTGATATAACAAAAGCAATTAATGTACAAACTAATCCAATAGCAACTGATATAACAGCACATATAAATGCAAATGCTGGAACAATCAAAAATAAAGATAGTACTACTAATAATACCTTTATAACTTGTCTAGACAAACCTCCAACACCCTCTTCTATACTTGGTGTAAGTTTATCATTTATATTTTCTTTTGATTTATTGTACTTTTCCTTAGCTTCATCTTTTAATACAGAATAACCCTTTTTCATATCTGATTTAAATTTACTAAATTTATCATTTAAAACATCTGTATTTATTATTTTTTCCTCTTCAATGTTTTTTTCCTTAGTCTGTAGAATAAGTTCTTTAGCTATAGATTTTGGTGAACCAAGTGATGCTATTATCTCCATATCACTCTTTCCCTCTATAAGACCATCTACAAAATACTCTTCATAATCTCTCAATATATCATTAACTTCGCTCTCAGAAAAATCTTTTTTTAGATAATCCTTTAAAATTTCCAGAAACTCAGTTTTATTCAAGTTCATTACCTCCCTCATCTTCACTTATTAAAATCTCAACAGCCTTTACAAATTCTCTCCACTCTTCCATCAGATTGGATAAATTTTCTTTTCCTAGTGAAGTTATTCTATAGTATTTTCTAGCAGGACCCTCATTAGATTCTAGTATATATGTTTCGAAATACAAATCTTTTGTAAGTCTTCTTAGAATAGGATATATTGTTCCTTCATTTACATCTATAACTTTAGAGATGTTATGTACTATTTCATATCCATACATATCT
>NZ_JAGWCX010000018.1:0-63315 GCF_020657775.1 Clostridioides sp. ZZV14-6345
AGCTTTTTACAAGCTACTACCCTTTAGGGTAGTTGGCAGTTGACAAAAAGATTTTTATTCTCGATTAGTCTTTAAATTATGATACCTCTGATGATATGCTTTATATATATTATTTGCATCGCCTTTCAAGCATTTTAATTCTAAATATCGTTTTATCTCTGGAATAGACCAAGATACACACTCATAAGCTTCTTGTTCATACATGTCATATATTATCCCTGATTTTTGTAAAGTCTTACCAGTCAGATGTATATCTAAATCTGAAAATGCTACTGATAAAGTTTTCAACCTATTTTGTATTCCATTCTTACTAATAGCCTTCATACCATTATCAGTTAATTTGGTAGGTCTAGTTTTTATTATATATTCACAATCCATGTTAAATTTATATTCTGTTTCTTTACTAGTTCCTTTTATTTCGCTTTTAGTATAATAATCTTCTACAATAACATCTTCTAATATTTCCTTCATATAATCATCACAAATAAATCTTCTGTCTGGAAGGTCTATATATGAATAATCTTTTGCTATATCTGACACTTTCAAATATCTTAATTCTATATAATCTTTTCCCATGATACCCTCAAAGAGAGCATATACTATAAATTTATCCTGAGCATTTAAAAATGCACTACATATATTTTTTATTTGGTTTCTTGTAAAATATTTATTAGCATTAAATTTTATCATATCTGTATATTTGTTAGTATCTATACTTATATTACAATTGTTCTCTTTTAATATCTCTCTTAAAATTTTTAAGTTATTATATACAGTTGTAGCAGATTCTCCTATCAATCTTCCTTTTATAAAATTATCTATATTTTGTTCATTTAAATTACTTATTTTATCTATTTTAGCTTTAGTTATAAACTCTTCTAAGTATCCATTTATTCTGTTGCGTCTTACTTCTTCTTCTCTTATTGTACTTTCTAATTTATTAACCATTTTTTTTAATTCACTCCCTTTTTAAGCCTATATAATAAATTATAGTACAACATAATCTATAAGTACATATTATTATGTTTTATTTAGCTTAATTGTTCTATAATTTTTTAATATTAATTAACATCTCCCACTTTTAATAATTTATATATTGGATTATTTTCAGTCATTTTTTTTGTATTGCTTTCTTTGTCTTGATGCATATAATATTTATACATTGTCTGTATACTTTTATTACCTGTAAATTTTCCTATTTCTTCTAATTTTGTTCCTGTTCCAGACATTAATGAAACAAAACTATGTTTAAAACTATGTGGTGTTACATGTGGCAATCCAGCTAACTTCAATGCTTTTTCTACAAGTCTTTCAATTGACCTTGTTGTTAATCTTGAATTATTCTTAGATAAGAACAAAGCATTTGTGCTGTCTTTATTATCTTTTTTGCCTTCAATTTGGTTTCTAAAATATAAAAAATCTCTATACATTTTTAATACTTGTTCATTTAAACCTACATTTCTTTTTAATTTTCTTTTTCCTATTACTTCAAAATTTCCATTAGAGAAATTTATGTCTTTTATATTCATTTTTTCTATTTCATGTATTCTCATACCAGTAAAAATAAGTATGTTTATAATCAAATTATCTCTGCAAGTATTATAACTTTTATTATCAACATATACTTTATTCATAGTTTCTAATAACTTAATAATTTCATCTTTAGTTAATATCTTTTTCTCAGATTGAATTTTATCTTGTAATTTTTTAACGTAGGCAACTGGATTATCTTTTATCTTACCTTTAGCTCTAAGGAAAGCACAATAAGCTTTAAATGATGCTCTTTTTCTATTTATTGTAGCTGCTTTCATTCCTTTTTCTTTTAATAAGATAAGCCATTTTTCTTGTATGTCTGTAAAAAGTATTTTATCAAGCTCTTCCATTGTACAATCTTCTTTTTTAAATAAATACCTTATGCCTTCTTTTACATCGGCTCTATATGCTTTTATTGTTTTCTCATCTCTATCATTATATAACTTTAAATTTAATAAAAATTCTTCTAGAGCCTCTATTCCAGTCATATGTACCACATCCTTTTTATATTATATTTATATCATATACCTATTTTATTTAGTTGTCAATATTTCTAAGTGATTTTATATTTTATTTAGTTTAATTTATCTTACCAAAATATAAAATTTTTTGATAAGATATTAAATTAAAACTACGATTTTATTTTTTATTCCAAGTTTTTAACATATTACTCAAATCGGATTCACTTATTTTATTTAAAGCTATTTCTATAGCTAAACTTTCTTTATCATAATTTATATCTATATTATATTTGTCACAAAGTATTAATAGTGTAGCTAATCCAGTTCTTTTATTTGCATCTATAAATATATGTCCTTGTATAATACCTACTACAATATGAGATATTTTTTCTTCAACTGTAGGATACATAACTCTACCAAATACTTCCTGATTTATACCATTAATTATACTTATAGCAAGATTTTTATTTCTAACACCTATTCCAGCTCCACCATATCTTTCAATCATCTTTTTGTTAATTTTACATATATATTCAAGTGTAATCATTTACTTGCCAACCTTCTAAATACATCATCATTTTCTTCTATACACTTATCTATTTCATTATCAGAAATCGGACAAAGATTATCTAATTCTTTTCTGATTTCTTGACTATATATATAACCTTTTGATTTTATAAATTCAAGTACTTCATCTATTGTTATTTTATCGACCATAATAATGCCTCCATTTTATATTATAGTTATATTTATATTACCCTAAAATAGTAATAATTACAACAATACAAAAATGTTATTTATCATACTTCTTTATGTATTCTAATAATGCCATACTCATCAAATCAGACTTATTAAACTCTCTAAACTTTTCACAAAACGCATCAAATAAATTCCATGCATCTTTATTTAACCTAACTGTAGTCCTTATAGCATCTTTTGAATGTAAATCAATCTTAATACCATCTTGTACAACTTCTATGACGCTTGTATCATCTTTATTCTTAAACCAATTCAATACATCTTGTATTTTAGCATAGTCTTTTGCTAAAGAAATTATATTATTTTTAAATTGATTGTCAATTACTACGTTATTACTGTTGTCATCTTCTATTGTCATATTAAATATATTATCATTATTACTTTGTGATTTACTATTTACTACCTTTGTCATACTATTGTCACCAATAAATATATACTCATCATTTATACGCTTATAACCTTTTTTAGTGAGATATTTTCTTATACTACTTTCAGACACACCAAGATCTATGGCAACTTTAGTTAAGCTCTTACTATTATTTAACTTACTATTAATATATTCAACTATATATGTTATATCATTGTTTTTTAAATCATTCCAAGTCATGTAATCACCTCAACTTAAGTATACTATATGAGATTACGATTGTCATACTATGTTCATCTTTTAATTCTATCTTTTATCTACATATATTTCTAAACTATATCATTTTTTTACAATATTATATCTATTAAACAATAGATAATTAAACTCAATGCAACTAAAATAAGTCAACCAACAAAACTTTCTTTTTTACTATCAAACATATTCAAAAATCTTAACGAATCTTTAAATATTGAAATAGATAATCTTATAACTACACAAATTGCTAATACAATAAATAACGTTTTAAACATTTTTTCTCCTTTTAAAATGGTTATTTTAATGTCTTTTATATTAAAAAACTGTATCATTATAATACAGTTTTACGTTTTTTATAAATAAAGGTAATCACTTATACCTTTAGAATAGTTGACAATTTCTACTCTGTTTTAAAACTAGAATAAGCTCCAGCCATTTTCTTTATATCTCTTGAATTAAAATTTCTTTGTAATTTATTGATTGTCATAACATATTTATTCCTATCAAAATTATTATCTAACTGCTCCATTCTACATTTTTTTATGTATTTAGATGTATTAGTGTTTAGTCCAACATGTCTTAATCCTTTTACAATATTATTATTAGCTTCTACTAATATTAAATTCATAGCTAATCCTTGATTTTCTCCAATTTCTGCTATTTCTTTGACTTTGCTTAAATTAAATGAAAATGGTATATCAGCGTCTCCTATTCCAGACGTGTTTGTAAACACAAAGAAAATAATTTTTTCTAAAAAAGCCACATCTATTCTTAAATTACCTGTTTTAAATCCTGTTATTTCTTTATCTGATAAATTACTTAACTTGAATACAACTATAAATCCAGATTCATCAAAAGAAATATTCAGACCTTCTTGTGCATTTGCTTCTAGTTTTTTACCAACTTCTATTTTAAACATAGTTCATATTCCTCCAATTTCATATACTCTACATTATAAGTATAACTTACTTAATACTATCTTTCATCATTATATTTTTTTACAATACACTTAAAATTCTATATTAATCAACTTATTGTTAGCTCTTAGATATTTTGCAATACTTCTTTCTATTTCTTCTCTAATCTTTGCAACCTCATCATTAAATTCATTACTTTCAGTTAGTTCTTCTGTATCTGAAATATCTTTATATTTCTTTGAAAAAATTGTATTGGAATATGGAATATATGCAGTGTATTTTACAACATTCTTATCTCTACAATCATTATCTGTTTTAAAATCAACTTGCAAATTATTTACAAATATTGTAGTATTGTCTATCTTTTTTATTTCATATCCTATCTCGACATGTTCCCATTTTTCTTTAAAATATTTTTCCATATATTCATCTCCCTTTTTATGTATTTAATGATTTAATTATCATAAACTATATTTTGATTATAAATTACTCTATACCATTTTTCATTATGATATTTATAAATTTCTTTATCAGCATACCTTCCTTTACTATATTTTACTGCATAATAACCATTTTCAAATTTATATGTTACTGTTGCACCACTTTTTGATTTATCTATTATTGTTGTTAGAAAAGAAATTATTTCACCATTTTCATCACATTTAGCAACATAATATCCAGGCGATGAAGAAAAAGTTTGTCCATTTAATTTTTTTAGTTCATATGGAATATTATTGAACTCTTTTAGTTCAATAGTTTTAACAATTTGCTTATTTAATATCTCATACTTTATATTGTATTTCTTTAATTTATTCAAATTTATTTTGTATTCAAATTTATTTTTAATCGTTGAGGACTCTGATAATTTACATATTTTAGTATCTCTCAATATACCAAATAAAATATTATAATCACTTTCATTTATAGATTTATGTTTGTCTTTATCTAAACAAAATGAATTTTCATCAAAATAAGTAACATATACAATATTATTATCTAAAAACTCTCTATTTGTTTTTATAATATTTTCTATTTTCTCTACATATTCATGACATACATTCTTCAATTCTCTTTCAAATATTTCTTTATATTTTTTAATATCAGATATTGAAATAATATCACTAGAATCAATATCATCTTTTAAATTATCTGTAATTTTATCAATATCATAATTAATTAAAGCAAGGTCGTCTAATTCATCTATACTAGTTTCTATTGAAATGAGAATTATATGCTTTTCTTCTTCATCTTTATCACTAATGTTTTTTAATTTTTCAATACATGAGTCTAATAAAAACTTCATTCTTTTTATTTTTGCATACTTAAAAATACTATCTACATATTCTTTATCAATCGATTCATCCTTTGAAAATATGTTTAACTTTGAGTTAAACATTATTCTATTATAATATCTATCTAACATATCTTTTAAAAGTACTTTTTTATATCATTTAAAGCTCTAGTTACGTCCATTTTGATATCCTCCTTATTTTTTATATATATAAATCAATTCTTCCTCAACATTTTTTTCATACTCTTCTATAATTTTAATAAATGATGAAATAAAATTATTGTCTAAAACTTTTTCTATTGGTAAATGAAATATGGTTAATATTCTATACTCACATTCATCATCTGTTTCAATCTCTATTCCTAAATTATTTATATCATTTTTAAAATTATTAAGTTTATTAATGTAAAATTCTTTTTCTTTAAATACTCCGCTATCAGTGTATTTTTCAATAACTTTTATAAGATTCTCATAAAAAGGTATATAGTCACATACACCAACATACTTAATTGTATCATCTTCATTACAATAAACTGAATATACTTTATCTCCTAGTTTTACACTTTGAGGTGAGCCTCTATATTTAGGTTCTTTATACTTGTATTTTAATATAAAATTATTAACAACTTCTTCATTTAGATATGGCTCTTTGAAAATAAGATTTAATTCTTTTAATTCCTCTAAGTTGCTATTATCATCTTTTTCTAATTCAGTTTCTAATAAATCTAGTAATAATTTAAGCTTAGATTCTTCTAATTCAAAAGTTTTTATTTTATCTTTTATTTTTAAAGTTGACTCTTTTATATCTATTCTCATATTGTGTTTCCTCCTTATTTTTATGGACTTCATAATACTTTGTGTACTATCTACATATTTTTAATTCTTATAAATATAAACTAGTTCATCATTTATATTTTTGTGATAATCATCCAGTATATCAACAAACGAATTGATAAAATTATCATCTAAAATTTTTTCTATAGGTAAATAGAAAGTTGTAAAAACTGTATACTCATTTAAATTACTTTCTTTTATTAATATACCTAAATTTTTAATAGATTCTTTGAAATTATTAAGTTTATCAATATAAAAATTTTTTTCTTTAAATACATTTGTATTGTTATATTTGTCCATATCTGCTATAAAACTTTCATAACTTGGCATAGCGTATTTTATTGATGCAAATTTAATCATATCCTCTTTTTTATATTCAACTGAGTATATTCTTTTGTTTAACATTATACTTGGTAAATCATGTGTGTATTTATCATATTTATATTTCAATATAAACTTTTCAACAATTTCTTCATCTGTAGAGGGGTCTTTAAAAATAAGCTCTAATTCTTTTAGTTCTTTGCTTCCTTCTTTTTCAATAGATTCTAAAATTGATAAGAGTAAGCTAACTTTAGACTCTTCTAATTTAAATGTAAACATTTTTTCTTTTCTTCTTAATGTAGATTCTTTTATTTCATTTCTCATATAATGCTCCTCCATTTTTAATATTTATAATTTAATTATATCAGTCATCGGTGAACTATTTTTGTATCAAATAAATATTTTTATAAAATTTTATTCTATTGTAAAACCTTTTAATTTACCATCTCTAATAATAAAAGTTAATCCTATTGTATGCCATCTAAAAGCATCATACAGACTTATGTTGTGTATATCTTTCATATAACATATCATATAGTTACCTCATTATCAAAATAAGTATTAATACAATTAGTTAAATCAATTTTACTATCTAATGTTAAATACCAGTCACCCATACAAGAAGGATAAAAGCAATATTTATTATCCTGTTTCATATAAACAATTGAACTTCCATCACTTAAAAATATTTTAATGTTTCCATTGTTATTCAACTTATTAACCACATATATATTATTTGAGTGACTTACATTATTTGATAGCTCTTTGTAAGTTGCAACTGCGTTATCTAAATCTTTTTTGTTGTCAAAGCTATAGTTCCAGTCGCCTAAACATTTAGGATAGAAATTATAAACTTGCTCTTTAGTATCATATAAAACTATACTTTCATCTTCTAAAACTTCTACAATTCTATCTGTATAATCTACATAAAAATTATCTAATTCGGCAGCCTCAACTTTTGTTACTCCTGTAATTCCTATAATAATTAAACCTAATAACATTCCCATAACTGTATTTTTAAATTTCATTTTTATACCCTCCTAGTTTATAATTATGACTTCGTACAAGCCTCTATAAGCTGTTTGAAAATCATCTTAATGTATTTATACCTTTTGTTTTTTACAATCTTTAAAACCTTTTTATCAAATCACTATCATTATCAATTAATGTATAGTATCATATTTATAATAATAGTAGTTTGATAATTTATGTATCTTATTAAAATCATTCTTTTATACACTTCAATGCTCCATTTGTCTTTAAGTATTATAAATAATTTTCCATCTTACATTTTAATAATTTAATTTTAATCTTATCTAATATTTTAAAGATTGTTTTTTCTGCTCCAGTCGTAGTTATCTGATTTATATTTTTTGTTGCAATAAAATTATTTTCAAAACAAGTTGGTATTTTTATGTCTAAGTATTCACTAATAATAAATATATCTAGTATATATAATTCCATACATTCCTTACCATTAGCCCATTCTATAGCATTTCTCATAACATCTTCTATTTTCACATTCTTCTATAGTCATTTTGTAAACCTCCAATTTGTATTTAAATGTTGTTATTTCATATTTCTTTCTATCTGAAACGCTACCAATCCATATGCCTCAGCTTGTCCTTTTGCTATTTCATCCTCGTTTCTATATGCATATCTCTCGTATTCAAACTCTAATTGTTTAAAATATTTAACTATTTCATTTTTTGTTTTAGTGGTTCTTTCCAGTTCAAACGCTGCCATCTCCCATGCTTCAACTTGCCCCTTTGCTACTTCATTATTATTTATATCTGCGTCTTTCTTATAACTAGATGCTATTATTCTAAAGTATTCAATTGTTTCCTCTTTTGTTCTATATGTTCTTTTCATTTTTACGCCCTCCTAATTTTATATTAAAATTAATATTTTAATTAGTTTTTAATTCTATCAAGATTTTTCTTCTTTTTTACATATGTCTTTTATATGCTCCATTATTTTATAAAACATTTTTTTGCTGATTCTTTTTCTAATTAACTTACCATCACAATCTTTTTTTAAAGAAACACTATCCTCTAATCTATAATATCTTTTTGTACGACAGTCATATTCATAGTGATAACCACCTGTGTACATACTTATATACCCCTCACTAAATCCATTATTAAACACATAATTTTCGCCTCTTTTATCTTTGCAAATATAGTTATACATGTTATTTCCTCCCTATTATTTTTATTTACTTATACTTTTTTTAATTTTAGTAATATAGTTTAAATACTTTTTACTATATTCTTGTATCTTTGTATTTTCTTTAGCTCTTTTATAAATTGTCTCTTCATCAATATTTGTTTGATACTTTCCCTTACCTCTTCCAAAATCAAAAGGATATGTAAGCCCCATACTGCATAATTCTTGCATTACTAAATTTGCATATTTCCATACAGTTGGTTTATAATATTTTTGTTCGCAAAAACCTATTCCTATTAAGTGTTCTATAGTATTGTTAAGCTCTATATTTAAATTGTTTTCAATTGTTTTATTCATATTTTCCCTCCTGTTATTTTAAGTTACTTATATTTTCTGAATATCTTATTAAAAATTTTTCTATATCATTAAAAACATATCTTAAAAAAGGTATTTTATATTCACAATCTATATTTACTAACTTATCTTTTTTTATATTAAATGTAAACTTATGGTTATATTCCCTGTTATTATATTTAAAGCATATATCCCCAATTAAATTATTATCACAATCCTTCATTATCTCATTAAATTTAAATACTTTAGAATAGTTATTAGCCAATAATATTTTTTTGCATTGCTCTGTCCATGTTTTTACATATGTATAATTATTTATTGTTAAAATGTTATATTGAGAAGAGTCAATTTTATTTTGTCTTAATAATAAAACTGTTTCCATCCATTTACATCCTTTACCCATACAAAACAATTCTTTTACACATTCCTTATTATCAGTATTCTCTTCTTCGCTTTCAATTAATTTATTGTAGTCTAATCTTAAATCAAATAAGGTATTATATATTGCTGCATCTGATATAGTCCAAACCTTCCAACTTACACTACTATATATTTCTTCATCTTTTAAATCAATTTCACCTATATTATTTTTAATATAATCCTCTACCAATTCAAATATTATATTTTGTCTAGTATATTTTTTTACATTTCTTACAAGAACTTGAAAAACTGGATGCCCTTCTATATCATAAAATACGACTATTTTATTCATTTTATTTTCCTCCTATAAATTAACTGTTTTATTTACTTAAATTATTTAAAATTCTTTATATTGCATTTTATTCTCACTATCTAAATACATCATATTATTAATATTTTGTATTAATTGCTGTCTCAATTCTTCTCCTTTTAAAGACCAGTCTAATCCGATTAAATTTCCCAGTCTGACATATAAAGAATTATAAGTTCCTGCTTCTCCTATTGTTTCACCTTCTAAAAGGTCACATATATTTATTAAATCTGTTGCTGTCATATATTCAGAATAATTTACCATGTTATTACCTCCTTATAATTTATTAGCTTGTTTCAATAATTCTAATTGATTGCTGTTTCCATATTTTGAAATAATACTTTCTGTAGTACTCCAATAGCTACTATCTAAATCCTTTTTAAACAATGATTTTATCTTGATTATCAATTTTTTCATAACTTATTCCCCTTTCAAATTTTTTGACTGGAAGTGGCGTTTTTAAAGAACGCCCTAAAACTTTTTTATTAACAGTCATAATAATCTGTAACATAAACATGATTTTTTCTAAATTCTACACTCGTCTTGTAATGTAGATTCATAGAATATCCATAATATTCTCTTTCGTATTCTGGCATTATTTTTATATTTTCTATTCCCTTCATATATAGCCATTGAGATATCATTTTTTTGTTCCATTTTCTGGGAAAAGCGTAAACCGTTGTTACCTTTTCCAATTCGTTTGAATATCTTTTTATCTCATGTACCTGCATTTTATATAATTTGTTAATTTTAGAATTTTTCATTTTTATATCCTCCTTTTAATTTTATCTATTTCCATTCATTCTTTTGACCTTCTAATATTTCCATATCTTCGCATATTTTCCACGTTACATAATCCAATGATATTGATTGACCTGTGCAACCTCTACCCCAAATATTCTCCGATGATATTACAACTTCCCCTAATTCTTTTAATTTATTACATAACCATCCACTAACTATCCAAAATTCATATATTTCGTTGGGTTCATCTTGTTCATTTTCTAGCTCTGTTAATTCATTTCTTAATTCTTCAATTTGATTTTCTATATTTTCTATTTCTTTTTCGTTTTCTAAAGTATTTAATTTAATTTCTAATTCTTCTATCTTTTCATCAAGTACTTCTATTTTGTCACTATTATCTATATATACATTTTCTAAGTCATCATAGTCGAATGGTTTGTCGTCTCCTTCTTGTTTTAATATATACTCAACCATTGATGTAACACATGTATATACTTCTCTACTTACAAAATTACTTGTTATTTTTTGATTTTTTGAACTATTATAATTCATTTTTATATCCCCCTTTTATTTGTTTTACGACCATTCGGTCATATTTTGATTTAAAGCTTTCCCTTTTTCTTGATTTAATTATAATTCATAAAGACCATATTGTCAAGTCTATTTGGTCATATATCCTTTTAAAAATTTTTATTATTTTTCTAATAAAGTGTTTGCATCAATGTCTAAAAAAGTTATTAATCGTTCAAATTCAGATATTGAAAATTCACGTTCTCCTTTTTCTTTTCTTACATAAGAACGCAATGAAATATTTATACCTCTTGCAACATCTTCTTGTGAGTATTTTTTTTCTTCTCTTATTTCTCTTAATAGATATAATTTCACTTTGTCTCCTCCAATATTATCATAGAATAATAATACCATACTAAGAGCTTATAGAAAAGACACTCAAATTCAAGTGTCTTTTTATGTACTGCTATTTAATTGATTTTAACTTTGCTATTTCATTCCAATTTTTAGATGTAGCCATTTCTACAAAGTTCATGTCATTTTTTAAAGTGTCTATTTTTTCTCCAACTCCTGTTATGCCTTCCATATTTCTAGCAACTTGATTATAAGTTAAGTCTAGTTTCTTTTTAATTTCTTCTTGACCTTCTTTTAAATCACTAAGTTGGTTTTCAATCCCATCAAAACGACCATCCATATTATCTAGTCTATTTTCGATTCTGTCAAACCTAGTATCCATTTTTTGTAATAATTCTAATATTTTCTCATCCATACTATTCACACTCCTATTTTATTGCTTTAAGTGTTGCTATATCATTTAGATTATAATTTGTAATAGTTTCTATCTTATTAATATCTAATTGCATAAGTTTTATACTTCTTTTTGTATCTTCTGCCTTTATGTCTAGTTTTAATATATCGCCTTTTATTTCTTTTAAGTCGTCTTTAATTTCAACTTGTCCAGTTTTTAAATCGCTGATATCTCGTTTCATTCCTTTAATATCATTTTGTATTTCCTGTAATAGTTCTAGTATCTTTTCATCCATAGCATTCACCATCCTATTATATTATTATAACATAATTCAAGTGTTATATTCCAACACTTACTAAGATAATCTAATATAAAGAATTTAAATCACCTTAGTAAATATTAGATAGTTTATAACCATGTAGGTGTCAAGCAGTACAAACTATAATTTTAATGCTCAATCTTTAGTACTTTTGATAACGCAGTACCTCACAACTGCTATGTCATATTAAATTGTATTGAGTGCCATTATAGGAGCAACTAGGTTGATACCTCAATTTTTTATAGGCTTTAATTGGAAACCTTTATTAATTTACTTGTTTAATATTATTTATTAGCTAGAGTTTTAAGAAGGTTCTTCGCCTGTTACTTCTGTGAGAGGTGGTTCAGTGTTTTCTTGTTCTCCTTTGCTATGATTTAATTATACGACATTATCTCATTTTTGACAAGTCATTTTTGAGATTTATTTATTAAAAATAATGGAATTAATCGACTAATCAAGTAATTCCAATGGGTTTACATCTAAGATTTTATATATTTTTTCTAGTTCGGTTACAGTAAAATCCGTTTTGCCTTGCTCTTTTCTATTATATGTTTTGTAATTTATATCTATTAACAAAGAAAACTCTAATTGAGTATATCCCTTTTGTTCCCTCAGTTCTTTTAATTTATCAAGTTTCATTTTACCACATCCTTTTTTGTACTATATGTTATATAATATTTTAAGAATAGTATTTTGTCAAATATGAGATTTTTAAAATAAAGAGGTGATAATATGAACAGATTAAGAGAATTAAGAAAAGAAATGGATTTATCTACACAAGAAATTGCAGATAAACTGAATGTACATTATACAAGTATTCAAAATTGGGAAAATGGTAGAAGAAAAATAGATATTGAAAAATTGAAGGAATTATCACATATATACAATGTAAGTATAGACTATATATTATGTCTTACAGATAATAGAGAGAATATACAACTAGAAGAAGAAGAAAAACAATTACTAGACAACTATAGAGAGTTAGACAACAAGAGTAAAACAATAGTTCAAGAACAAGTCAACACATTAAAGAAACTACTTTAAGCTAGAGTATATATGTCTAGCTTATTTTTTATATTCGATTCTAAAATACAAAGGTACAAACATAAGGCAATCGTATTGAAACATATTTAGAATGGATTTAAATAGCTTGTACAATATGTTATTGTAATAAAATAGACTAGCTATAATCTAGTCTATTTTTTATGTGGTTCTAATAATTCATTTGCATTTATATCTAAGTAATATAATATTTGTTCTAATTCTTCAACTGAAAAATCTCTTTGCCCATTTTCCTTATAAGCATATGCCCTTATACTCATACCCATTTTGGTGCTTAATGTTTGTTGAGTATAACCCTTTTGTTCTCTTAACTCTTTTAACTTATTAAGCTTCATTATATCACCTCATTAATTTTAAAAATAAAGACTACAGATTGCTTTTAATGCAAAATATAAGAAGAAGAAAAAACCTAATACTTTTACTATTTGTAATGTAGTTTTAATATGTTGATTCATTAAATCACCTCATTTACTTTTAATATTAGGTGTGTTACAATATACCTATACAATGTATCTATATAGGTATATTGTATTGGCTATTAATGTTTAATTATGTAGATAAGTATTAATAACCAACCGATACAAGAACATAAAACAATTAAAATATGTTCAAGTGATTTAAATACTTGGACAAGGAGCTTTTCAAGTTGTGCCACCAACTCGATTAGCTCTTTTATTTTATCTTTTGTTATTCTCATAACGTCACCCCCTAATATTAAATTGTATAAGGTAGTGTTTAATACTACCTTAATTATATTATAAGATTATAGGTAAAAAAATACAAGTAAATTTCTTCTCATCATTCAAAGCTTTTAAGTTTGAGAATTTCCTTCTAGTTATTTATATTCAATTCTAAAACATAAAGGTAATAAAATAAGGCAATCACATTACAATACGCTTAGAATGGATTTAAATGGATTGTATAATATATTATATTGTGTAGAATATACTATAATATAACCATATCAAAAAATCCGATGACTCGCATACTTATATAAATATATATATCAATATGCAGGTCATCGGAAAAAATATAAAAATATAAAAGTACTTAACAAAATGTCAAGTACTTTTTATGTATTATTTTACTTTTTTTAATTTAGTTATATCTTTCCAATTATCTATTGTAACAGTTTCTAAAGTGTTTAACTTATTAGCAACTTCTTGTATACTTTCTTTTGTTTCGGTCATATCCCCTTGAATATGAAGAATATCAAAGGACATTTTGTCATGCTCTGCTTTGCTTACATTAGCTTTATGTTCTAAAGCTTTAAGTATTTGAGTGTTCTCATTTAATTGAGACTCTACTATATCAAGTCTGTTTTCAATACTGTTAAATCTAGTATTCATATCTGTTTTTACTTCTTTTAGTTCGTTTTCAATTCCATTAAGCTTACTATCCATTTTTTGCAATAATTCTAATATTTTTTCATCCATCATGTTCACACTCCTACTTAATTGATTTAAGCTTTGCTATGTCTGTCCAGTTACTAGATGTAACTATCTCAACTTTGTTTAAATCCTTTTTAATATCTGTTGTATCCTCTACCAATTTAGAAGTATGTTTAATTACTGCGTCTAATGTATTTCTGTTAACCTTAACATCTGACTTAATTTCTGTAATATCATTTTGCATTTCTGTAATATCATTTCGCATTTCTGTAATATCATTTTGCATATCTGTAATATTACCTTGCATTGTGTTAAGTCTATTATTAGTTTCAACTTGTCCAACTTTTAAATCTTTAATGTCTCTTTGCATTTCTTGTAATAGTTCTAATATTTTTTCATCCATCACGTTCACTCTCCTATTTTATTATTATAACATAATAGTTAATGTTATATACAGCTAATTGTCGTATTCTAATCAACTTGTGTCATTATAAGTTTTCATTTATCACACTTCCTTTTAATTTTATTTATTTGATGTTTTAATGATACATTACTTTCCAATTTTTGTCAATATATTCTATGATATTTATATATTTTATTTAGTTATTGTTCATGTAAAAATATTGCTTAACATGTTGATATTACTGTCTTATGAGTACATAATTGTGTAAATTATTTTTTATATCTACTATAGTATGTGAATTTGATTGATGATTAAGAAATGTAGTGATTATGTGATAGTAATGTAGTGATAATAGACGCTAATAATGTAGTGTGATAGATGCTAATAATGTAAGAGTTCTATTTCTATAAGCTTTTTTTATTTAATAATGAACACAAAAAAATGATAACTCATGCTATCATCTTTAAAATAACATGAATTATCATTTCTAATAAAAAAATTAAGATTTAGTACCTTTTATTCGTTTTCAGCAAAGTAATTTCTTTTCTTAACATACATTAACAACGTCGTATAATAAAGTGATTATGCGACGTTAACACTGAAATACAGCAAAAGGGGGCTATTTTCATACTTTAGAATCAATTGATATTCATTATCATGTTATAGTCCTTTTTCTTCTACATCCCAAATTTCATTCAGCCCTTAAAATAAACATTCATACAAAATTACACCACTAATTCAAACTTTCAAACATACACTCATTAATAATCTCAAACCGTCTCCGAGTACTATAAAATAGAATTGATTCACTACTCTCTTTTCATTATTTATGATAAAAAAATAGCCCCATCTATGCTTTGAACCTATATTATAAGGCTAAAGCATCAACAGGGGGTGTATGTTTTATTTTAATTTATGTTAACTATATAAAATACATATTATTTCCTATAAACTAACTATAATTATCATAAAATAATTTTAAATAGTGTATGTTTTAAATTTGAATACCTCAAAATCATATAGACAAAATTTTAATTCTATCAAGTTATCATTTTTTACTTAAAATTCAATACAATTCAAACAAAATACACTTCGTGCAATTTATTCAAGATTAAAACATATAAATATGCCTATTTTATAGAAGAATATATAGTAATTTATGTACTTTTTCATATCAATTTTCGTAGACACTATACTCTAGAAAAGCAATCTAAAATGATAAATTTTATAAAATAATTTTCAAATTTAGGTAGTGTATGTATGATTTTTATAAAAATTATCAACATTTAATATACAATTGCTTTTAAATTTCTTTACAATCTTAACTTCACTTTAATAAAAATTGTAATATCATTCATTTTACAATTGTAATATATATTGCATTATAATTATAGTTTAATTATATATTTAATTTATATTAAATTTGCATTGTAATTATATACCAATTGAAATATAATTAATCTATATAAACTATAAAAAGGAGGAGATTTTTATAAAAAAGGATATTTATAGTTTACAAATACCAATTCCAATTGAACTTGCAGATAAATTAAAAGAGTTGGCTGAAAAAGATGAAAGAAGTTTAAGATTATATTGTAAAAGAGTGCTACAGCTCCATGTTGATGAAGTCTATAAAAATGACATTGATATTGATGAAGTTGACATTAATAATCAAAATGAAATTGTAAAGAAAAAGAAAAAAGTTGGAGAACTAAAACCACAATTATAACAGGAGGAACTTATTTATGAAAAAAGAAAAAGTAAAAATAGCAGTAGATTTAGGTAATAGTATGCTTAATGCAGCTGCATATATTGATGGAAAATTAGTTTTGAAAAAATTACCTAATAAATTACAATTTGAAAAAACAATTTCTCCAAAGGCAAGAGTTTTGAAAAAAGATGATAAAACGCTCTATATGGGTGTAGGAGACTTAAACAATAATGTTCTTAAACATACTAGAAAAAATTTATTAGAGCAAGTTTTAGTGATGATACATGAGTTATTTCCTGATAATGACAGTCTTTGTGTGGAGCTAGTAGTTGGATTACCACCAATGCAATTGTTTAATACAAAATATTTAAAATTATTCAAAGATATATTTATACAAGCTGGAAATATAGAGTTTAATATTAATGGAAAAAATAAAACTATAGAAATAATTAGTGTCGATGTTAAAGCTGAAGGTTACTCTGGATTTATTTCACTTGTAGATAAAATTACTACAAAACAGAATATTTTAGGTATAGATATAGGTGGTAGCACTGTAGATACATGTAATTATGCTTATGATTATGAAGATGATATGTATTACCCAGACATAACAGATACAATAGAAAAAGGAATTATAGACTTTGAAGTAGCTGTAGCAAATAAATTCAATAGAGAAAATGGTGCAGATATAAAAATAAGTCAAATAGATGTAATATTAAGAAATGATATTGACATCATTGAGTACGAAGGTTCTGAATACAAATTAGAGGATTATATTGATGCAATGCATCCCATAATTGATGACATAATTAATAAAATTACAAATAAATTTGGACAACTATCTGGATATTACATAGTCGGAATTGGAGGGGGATATAAAACATTCAATAGATATGCCAGTCAATTTATAAGTAAACAACTAGAGGTCGATGATGATTCTCGTTTCTATGCAAATGTAATTGGATACCTTGAGCAATAATACTAAAAATATCTAATGAGAGCCATTTTAAGATGGTTATATGCCTGTCTACGATAATTTATTCATATTCAGAAATAAAATCGCTTAAAATAGATTTTAAAGGTCACTACGTTAGTGACCTTTTCCTTATTTTTTTTGTTGTTTTTTTATTATCTCTCTTGCTGTATTTGCAGTTTGTTTAATTTCTTCTTCTGACATAGAATATATCTCTATTTCAGTAAATCCACTCTCTTTTAATACTTGAATATCTTTTTCTTTTTGTGCTATAATATTGTTATTATGAATTTTGTTTAAAATTTTTTCTTTCATGTCACTTGTTGAAGGTGCTACTTCTTCAGGTGACTTTTCATTTTTTTTGTCATCTTTATGATTATGATTTGTGTTATTTTTTATTTGTGATTTAGACATTACAATTTCATATACATTATTCTTATACAAATTGTCTTCATTTTGAATTCGATAAACTCTGATAAAACCTTTTTCTTTTAAAATCTTTAAATATTTATTGAGTGTTGACCTATTAATATTTAAATCTTTACAAATAGTTTCTATTGTTGGATGGCAATATTTTTTGTTACCTGTGTATGAAGCTAAATATGCATATATTGCTTTGCTTTGAATTGGAATTTCAGGATTTTTCATTAAGTATTTTGGCGATATCCCATATCCATCAGACAAAATACTATCATTTTCAATTTGGATATCAATTGAATCATTAGAGTTGAGTTTTAAGATATCAGTCATATTAATTCAATTTGTATTGATATTCAAATTTGCCTTTTTCCAAAACTCTGTTTACCTCAAGATATCCATTCTCTTTTAATTCATTCCACGCCATCCTAAAAGAATGTCTTTTTACATCCAAATGTTCAAATAGAAATTTCTTAGAAAAACATGGGTCGTCTTTAAAAAACAAAATTGTTCCATATAATCCTTTCGCTCTCAAACTTATACTTGTATCTTCAAAGATATTTTTCTTCTCCGTATTCAAAATTTCAACCCCCTTTCAATAAGATTATTGTAATTTATTATTCGGGATTTTTCAAGCCTTTTTTTCTTTTCTAAATAAATACATACAAAAACAAAGATATTAAAACCTTGTTATTATTAATAGCTTATTCTGTGGACTGTCGAAAATATCAGCGGTCTATTTTCCCGACCATGGAAGTTTTAATACATCGGAAGAATGTCTAAATTTCAATATTTTCTTAATTATTTACTCGATAGCCTATTTTATCCTTAGTCGAAAAAACGAACTACGGAGGAAAATTTATAAAATTCGATTTATACATACAAATAAAAAATAATTTGTGGATAAAATTACAAGTTATCAACAAGATATACACAGCATATCAACAGGTTATCAACAGGTTATCAACAAGCTAAAAATTTAAAAACATTGATAATTGGTGCAAAAAATACCCTAATTTTTATGTATAAGAAAAGCATATTATGTGGAACTATTTTAGCTAATAATAAGCTAAATAAAATACGAAATTGACAAAAATAATATAAAATGTTAATATATAATTATAGATAAAATGAGATAAATTATTAAATAATTAGGAGGAAATTTACATGTGAAAAAGCGTTAACAACTAAATAAAATTAAAAATAAAAATATGAATGGAGGTAGTTAAGATGAGGAGAATGAAAAAATATAAAGGGATGAAAGGGCTAAAAAATGGTAAACAAGAATATAAAAATGTTAAGAGAGGATTATAGTGAATTTTTAGATGACTGGAATATAATTGGGAAAAGAAATATATATAAATGTCCAGAATGTCAATATCATGGTAATAAATGTGATAGACATAATAATGATGAGGGGGTGGCTTATGGCTTTAGCAAGTGGCGATTTCAAAGGGAAAATAAATAATAAAAATATTTGGGATTATATATCTAAATTGGATGATAAATTAGAAACATTAGAAGAAAGAAAAGAGTTTATTAATGAGTTATTAAATTTAAAAGATATAGAAGGTCTTAAATTCAGCAATGATAAATTTTGGCAAGAAATATTTGATAGAGGAATATGTAAAGCTAATTTAAATACAACAGATGTATTATGGTCAAATACTAATATAAGTCATTTTTTAGAAAGACTAGGTACATATTTATTGACAAAAGATAACAAAAACAAAGAAAAGGAAAATGTAAAAATATATACATCTTTAACAGAATTCAAAAGAATGATTCAGCAAGAAAAAAAGATACGAAAACATGGAGAAGTAGTAGAATACGAGAATGGAAACAGTGAATATTCAAAAGGGAAACCAATAAGAATATTAAAAAATCAAAAAAATTTCAAACTAGCTCCAGACACAAAAATAACTAAAAAAGATAGAGTAAAGTATCCAGAAATAGAAGATTATTATAAGTATAAGCAGTATTTATTAAATTTAAAAAACAATAAAGAGCTTAGAGAAAAGTTAGCAAAAGATAAAAATATAAATAATAAAGAACTCAAAATTACAAAAGGTGGTGATGTTTATAAATTTGCATTGAGACAAATGGCTATGGTTACAGATGATATGTTACAAGTAAAATTACAAAAAGATAAAAATATAGTATGGAAAGCTCCATTAAAAGATAGTGGTAATAATATTATTATGGATTGTGATTTAATAGATTTGTTTGACCCAGTACATGTAAAAGAATTATTACAAATTCCCTACAATGAAAACTTAATAGATGAGATAGCATTAAGTAAGCAAGATATATTAAATAAAATAGAATTAACTGACACACAAAAAATTATATTATCATCATGGGAGAAGGGTGTTACTCAAAATGAAATAGCCAAGCAATTAGGTATAGCACAAAAAAATGTAAATTTACATATTGATAGAATAGTAAATAAATTTATAGACAAATATACTGAAATATATGAAGATGAATATTATTATGTTTATTTAGTAAAAGGGAAATATAAAAAATGTAGTAAGTGTGGAGAAATCAAGCTAATACAAAGGTTTGATAGAAATGGAAAAAAGGGTTATAAGTCAATGTGTAAAACTTGTAGACAAGATGGTGTCCAAAATAGGGTATAAAATCGGCTGGAAAAGATATTAATATATGTAGGGGTAATTAATGCTACTACAAATAAATAAAATGTATAAAGTCGAGGAGAGATTGAAAATGAGAAAAAATGAGTATGTAAAATTATTTCAAGAGAAACTAAAAGAAGAAGGATTAGAACTAAAACAAAAAGAAGTAGATGTAGTATTAGATGCATTTAAAGAACTAGTTGTAGATATATTTAAATCAGGTGAAGACGCTACTATAGGTGGATTTCTAAAAATAGGAAGAAAAGAAATAGAAGCATGTGAAAAAACACATACTTTACCAGGAAAAGAAGGAGAAAAATATATTGTACCAGCCAGTACTAAACCAACAGTTAAATTTATAACTTCTTTTGTAAAAGAACATATGATATTAAAATAGTCATAAACTAAATAAAATACAAAATTAAATAGATAAGTCTTGAATTAGGCTTATCATTATGGAGATACAGGAGATTTTTAATGGTTCGATTCCATTAATCTCCACCTTTTAAGTAAAAAGAAAGCCCATGTCGTGAGATAGCAGTAAGTCTTTCTTTTTCTTTTTATTAAGAAAGAGAGGATGATATCATAGAAGAGATAAATATAAAAGAAGTAAGCAAGATAATATGTGTTAGTGAAAATACATTATATAAAGATTTTAAAAAATGTATTACTAAATTAGAAAAAAATAATATCTCTTATCATGGAAAAGGCAAAAAAAGAAAGTTTTATAAAAAAGAAATAAAAGACAGTGAATATATAGCATATGATATCTTTAAACAAATTGCTTATAATGTTTGGAGATTTGATAATAAAACAGATGTAGATAAATTGTTGTATTATATGGCTGTAATTTTAAGTATGCAGGACATGAAAGGTAATATTAGCGTGTTATCATCAAATCAAATTGCAAATATAGTAGGAATAGACAAAAGTACTGTATCAAGATATAAAAATAAATTAATTAAAAATAATATCTTTATGCCTTCTAATCTATCTAAAACAATTACATATGCTACTTTTAAAGACATAGATGTCTTAAGTATTAAAAGTGAATTAATACCACATAAAGAAAATTGTAAAAATAGAGTAAATCAAGATAAAGAATTAGATAATTTTAGATATCAGGTGAAACTGGTAGCAGATAAAAATATAAACTTTAAAAGAAAAGACAATATCATAGTTGATAATAGTTTGTATGAAGATTATCTAAATGCATGTAGAATTATAGCAAATACACCATTTTTAAAAGATAGAGAAAATTATAATAGAGTAGTAAATATGGTAAAACATAATAAACATGAATTAAATGTAACTCAGAAAGATAAATACATAGCATTTAATGAATTTGCAAGAGAAATAGGATTAGTTAAGTTATATCAAGTACATAAGACAGAATATAGAACTAATGTTATGAAAAATAAAGAGTTATTAGATATAATTGTTAAAGCTTTTAGGTATAGAAATAATAATAGTAATATTAATAATAAATTAGTAAAATACAACTCATATTAATTTTTCCGATGACTCGCATACTTATATAAATATATATATCAATATGCAGGTCATCGGATTTTTTGAAAGAAATATTTTAAAGGTGACTATTATGAATTTACAATACTTTGAAAAGGATAAATATTATGTTTATAAACATTACATTATAGATCATGATGGTAAAGAGAATGTCTTTTATATTGGTAAAGGAATAGGAGACAGAATTTATAATCAAATTAGAAATGAAAAGTGGGATAACATAGTAAAGAGTAATAACAATAATTATAATGTTAATATTATTAGATATTTTGAAAATGAAAAGGATGCATTAGATTATGAAGTGAAATTGCAATTATATTATTGGAGCAATGGACAATGTAAAGGTTGTGCTGATATAGATGCAGCAATAGGCAAAGAAAAAATAAAGAAACAAAATAAATTATTAGAAGAAGGATTGGTTATACAAGATGACTATTTAAATAAATGGTTATTTAAATATGAATTGGAAGATATCATCAATACATATGAGTTAAAAGATAATAAAAGAAGAGTAATGTCTGCTAATAAATTCATTAATTATTTAAAAGAATGTAATTATAGGATTGAAAAAGCTAGAAAAAGAACAAAAAAGAAACAAGAAACATTATATAAAATATGTAATAAGTAGGATTTTATAATTATAATATTAAATCACAAGGCTTTAGCCGAAGTGATAGCAAGGAACGTAAGTGACGCGGTAGCTATTACTAACGCCTTCACTTCGTTCAGTTGTTATCCTCAGCTAAAGCTTCGGATTTACTATTTTTAATTTAATACATAGGGGTTAAAAGCCCCCTTATATAGTGATATATGATAGTAAACCTAGAATATGTTAAAAGTTAATACAATTAACAGAGATAGCTCATTTTGAAAAGCTCTGGTGACTAATAATAGGCATCTTATAATATGAGATGATGATGTCACTAAAATATTAAACTACAACATGAAATTTGTGGGATAATTACTCACCATTTCAGAGCTGGAAGAAAGCCCATGTCGTGAGATAGCAGTAAGTCTTTCTTCCTTTTAAATAAATACTAAAAGGGAGATTTGGTCAAATGAATGGTGAAAAACTTATAGAAAATAAAGAATTAAGAGATAGAAATATAGATAGAGTAGATGTATTGGAACATGTGAAAGAGATATTAACTTTAGCAAATACAGATTTTAGTACAGTAGAACTTGTTTCTGAGTATTATGAAGTAGATAGAGATACAATAAAAAAACTTATACAGAGAAATAGAATTGAATTAGAATTAGATGGTCTTAAGTTATATAAATACAATGATATAGCTGAAGTACTTGAAAATACTAAAAAGGGACTGGATGTCACTTTTAAAATTCCTCCAAGAGGTCTAATATTAATACCTAAAAGAGCTATTCTTAGAATAGGCATGTTACTTAGAGATTCAGAAGTTGCTAAAGAAGTTAGAACTAGATTACTAGATATTGTACATGATGCAGAAGAACAAACTGAAATTGTAATAGAAGAAATTAGAAATGAACAAAATATAAAAGAAGACATGCTTGAAGCGATAATTTCTGGCGACCATAATAAATTATCTGTACTACAGACAGAATTAATAGGGTTGAAGAATAAAAGAATATCTTATTTAGAAGATGTTATAACTAATTCAGTCACTATAACAGAAAGTAAAGCTATTATTAATAAATGTGTTAGGACAATAGCAGTTAAAAAATTTAATTGTATGTTTGGTAAAGCATGGGATGAATTTTATAGATTTATTAACTATAAACTTGGCATTAATGTTAGAAATCGAAAAGGTAAAGGATTAGCTAGATTTTCAGATGAAGAAATCTTAAAGATGGAAAAGATAGCTAAAAGCTGGTTAGAGGAAAATGATATAGATTTTAAATTGGTAATATAATTTAAATTTGTTTTCAAAAGGGATATAGCTCAGGTGGTTAGAGCATTCGGTTTATACCCGAAAGGTCATAGGTTCGACTCCTATTATTCCTACCAAATATGGAGAGGTACTCAAGCGGTAAAGAGGATAGTTTGCTAAACTATTAGGTCAATTAATTTGATACGAGGGTTCAAATCCCTTCCTCTCTTCCAATAAAAAAAAGTTTGTTATTTTTAAATAATATTTTAATTAAAAGGGAGATGTTTTTATGGTTAAATATAATGTTCATAAAGCTTTAGCAGAAAAGAAGTTATTAGAAGATAAGATAGATAGATGCATTAGTAATTTCAAAATTGTAGGTACTAAAAAAGGGTCTGATAAAAATGTATATGAAACAAAAACAAGTGTAGAAGATTTTAATGTAGAAGTTTCAAGTAAATACCAACAAATAGAAGATTTAATATATAATTATAACGCATTAGATAAAGCAATTAATATCTCTAATGCTATAACAAATGTTCAAATTGGTAATAAAAATTATACAGTTTTAGAAGCAATAAAAAGAAAAAATAGTATAGAATTAGATAAATCCTTGTTGAGACAAATGGTTAGTAACTATGATTGTATGATGTCTGAAGTAAATCGTAGAAATGAAGAAGTACAAAGAAATACAGACAGAATGTTTGAGGAAAAAGAAAAAAGTAAAGATGGAGCAGAACTTATTTCATTTTATAAAAAACAACAAGAATGGTCTTTAGTAGACCCTTTAAAAGTAAGAGAGAAAATAGAAAAGTTAAGGGATGAAATAGAAGAATTTGAAAAAGAAGTTGATTTTGCATTGAGTACATCAAATGCACTTACAATTATAGAAATAGATTTAAAATAGTCTTTAATTAGGCTATTTTTTAATTTGCAGGTTAGGCGAATAACATAAATTATAAGTTCCCATTGGTTTTGGGTTAAAAATCAAACAGCTTATATAAAAGAGATAAGTACATACAAACAGAACAATTGTACTGTATACAAGATGGATATAAAGCTTAAAGTTAAAAATTCAAATGTAAAATCTCAAGGATAAAAGATTAAATTATTAAAATAGTAAAAATAAAATAAAAAAGTTATAGAAAATCCTTGATAAATGCTAAATGCGTTAACTTATATTAGCTATTGTTAGCTACAAGGCTGCCTAATTTGCAAATAAATATATTCCCAGTAGAGTTAATAAAATTATAAAAAAAGGTGAGAGTACATGAAAAATAATAAAGGAACAGTGTTAGAAAAATGTGAAATAATAAAACAAGAAAATAATACATATAAAATTATAGAACATTTGAAAGATGGAGACCATGAAGTATTACTTAGTGATGTTTTGGATAAGTATACTGGTGATACAGATTTAAACATAACGATAAGATTAAGTGAAACAATAGTCCAATAAATTAACATTGGGCTATTTATTTTTACTTAATATATCGATAATGATATTTATGTGATAAACAGGGAGATATTGAATATGGAAGACATATTGAAGAAAAAAGAAGATGAATCTTTGATTGATTACAGGTTTAGAATACGATTAGCAAAAGCTAATAAAGAGATAGATTTGGATTGGGGAGAGATAGTTGAACTATTAGGGTTAGAATGTTCTCCAGACCATTGTAGAAAGGTTTCTTATGGCTTGAAAGAGGCTTTTGATTATCTTAATTCTAAGATACAGGATAATTCTACTCAAGAAGAGATTGATAAAATAAATGAGAAAATATTAGAGTTGAAAAAGATGAAAGTACAGTTATCTGATGAAAGGTCATTAGTAAATAAGAAAATAAGAGAATATTCAAGAGTGGATAATATAATTGATTTATTTAATAATAAAATAGATGATATATCACTTCATAAGCCGTTTCTAAGTGATTCTAGTTACAAAAGCTATGAATCTTCAAATCAAGAGGCTATTATGCTAATTTCAGACATACATTATGGATTAGAGACTATTAATGCATTTAATAGATATAATTCAGAAATATTCAAGATAAGGATACAATATTTAAAAGATAAAATTATTGAATATAGTAAGTTACATAAGGTTAAGAGACTACATGTAATGTTACTTGGAGATTTAATTTCTGGACATATACATAATTCTATAAGGTTAGAAAATAGAGAAAATATAGTTGAACAAATTATAGAAGTATCTGAAATAATTAGTGAATTTATATATGAACTATCTAAAGAAATTGATAAAATTATTGTTTATTCAGTGGGTGGAAATCATGATAGAGTTCTTCCTAAAAAAGATGAAAACTTAGATAAAGATAATTTTACATTATTAATAGATGAATATATAAAGCTAAGAATTAAAAGTTTAGGCAATGTAATATACCAAGAGAACATATATGATAATGACATAATAGTAGCTAGAATATGTGGAAATACATGTTTCGCAGTACATGGAGATAAAGATAAAATGTCTACAGCAATTCCTAAATTAACCTCTCTAATAAAATCAATTCCTGATTATATTTTCATGGCTCATCTACATAATTGTAAAGAAGATAGTTATGGAGAAAGTGAAATTATTGTAAATGGAAGTTTTTCTGGAACAGATACATATGCTAAGAATCTAAGATTAAGTTCATATGCAATGCAAAAATTAATGATATTTAATGATGATGGAAGATTATGTACTTATAATATTAAGCTTAAATAGAGCTAATTATTAAAGGACTAATACGATAATATTTCATCATTATGATATGGTATTAGTCCTTTAAAGGGCTAAATTCAATCTCCCTTCTGAGGTCAGTTTCATGCTGACCTCTCTTTTTCATCTCAAAAGGAGAGTGATAGATTGGCTAGAAAAGGTAAGATTAAATGTTTTTGCTGTGGAGAAGAAAAGTCGGCAGCAAGAGATTTTTATAGTAGTTCTAGTGAGTTATATAGTGTTATAGGAGTTTTCCCTATATGTAAAGATTGTGTGAAGGATAGATACAGTAAATTATTATCGTTATATAACATGGATATAAAGAAAGCATTTCAAAGACTTTTAATGACGATGGATTTATATTGCAATGAAGAATTATTAAATAATTGTATAGAGAAATCTAAACATAATGGCAAGGATTGGTTTGGAGAATATATAAGGCAAATAACATCAAATAGTAAATATAAAATAAAAAGTACATTAGATAATATTGAAGTATTAGAAGATATTAATAAAGTTGAAACAGAATCTGAAAGCAAAGAAAATTTAAAAGATAAAATACCTAAAAAACTTATTAGAAAATGGGGAAAAGGGTTAGAGTATGATGATTATGAATATTTGGAAGAAAAATATGATGAGTATTCTAAATTTTATAATGATAAAACCCCAACTCAAAAAACTTTATTACAACAAATAAGTAAATGTCTCTGGAAATTAAATTGGGCATATATAGAAGATGATGATAGTGTAAAAAAATACACAGATACATTATCTAAGCTTATGGCAGACGCAGACATAAAACCATCATCTAAAAGTAAAATAGATGATGATGACAATTTGATATTTGGTAAAATAATGCAAATATATGAAAAGACTAAACCTGTTCGAGATAAAGCCAAACAGTATAAAGACGTTGATGGTATTTATAAATATATTTATAAGTTTTTTATAAAACCTACTGCTATGGCTCTAGGATTAGCAAAAGGAAATTATGATGTTGATGATGGGGACAAGAATATTGAATTAAATGATGAGTTTAATGAAATAATCAAAGGTTCAAAAGATGAATGAAGATGTTAAATTAGATAGAGATTTTACCGAGTATGAATATAGAGATGATTTAACTAATGATACAAGAGAAGATTTACTAAAAGGAATTGGTGAATATTGGGGAGCTTTCTATAAAGAAAATCCTCATCGTTTTGCTAGAGACTATTTAAATATTAAATTACATATGTTTCAACAAATAATTATATACATGATGAATCAATCTGACCAAGTTTGTATTATTGCTACAAGAGGGATAGGTAAATCATGGCTTTTAGCTGTATATGCTTGTTTGAGAGCTATACTATATCCGGGTTCATCAATATTAATTGCCTCTAAACGAAAGAAACAAGCAAAATTGCTTATTACAAGTAAAATAATGGGTGATTTAGTATTAAAATCTGAAGCTCTAAGAAAAGAAATAAAAGTTCTTCAAAATAACAATAATGAAGTTTATATTGAATTTTATAATGGAAGTAGAATAGAAGCAGTTGTTTCTAATGATGATGCAAGAGGATATAGAGCGAATTGCTTAATTATAGATGAATATAGAATGCTTTCCTTAGATGTTGTAGATAATGTATTACTGCCATTCTTAAACACTCCTAGACAACCCGGTTATTTAAGTAATCCAGAGTACTCTGATTTAAGAGAAGAAAATATAGAAGTATACCTTTCTTCGGGTTGGTATCAACATGAATGGAGCTATCAGCGTTATAAAGAAACAATAGAAGGGATGTTAAAGGGGGAATCATCTTTTTCTTGTAATATACCATTTATATGTTCTTTAGAACATGGTCTTTTAACAAAAAAAAGAATAAAAAAAGAAATGAAAAAAGAAAGTATGTCGCCATCATCTTTCTTAATGGAGTATTGTGGAGTATTTTTTAATGAAAGTGATTCAGCTTTCTTTAAATCTAGTTGGATAAATCCATGTAGGACATTAGATAATGTATTCTACCCTCCAGATAATACTGAGTATTTAAAATATAAAAATTCTAAAAATAAGAAATATAAATTACCTAAAGTAAAAAATGAATATAGGATAATTGGTGCAGACATAGCTTTAGCAAAAGGAAGTAATAATGACAATTCAATATTTACTTTAATGAGATTAATTCCAAATGGAGACACCTATAAAAGATATATAGTACATATGGAATCTTATAATGGTATGGAAGCAGAAAAGCAATGTATAAGATTAAAACAATTATTTGAAGATTTTGATGCGGACAATATGATTATAGACACTGGAGGTATTGGTACTACTGTATGGAGTTATATTCAAAAGGAAAATTATGACTCGGAAAGAGATAAATGGCATAATGCATTTACTTGTTTTAATGAAGATAATGCAGTAGATAAGAGTATGTCAAGAAATGCAATAGATGTAGTTTATTCAATGAAAGCTTACACTGAGATAAATAGTAAAATAGCACTTTCATTAAGAGATGCATTTATAAATAAAAATATATATTTGCCTATAAGTAGCCTTGAAGCAAAGGAAATGATATATGAACAAAATAAAATAAAGACCGAAGACTTAGAAGGAAGAGCAACAGCAGAGGCTAAATTATTACTGCCATATATTCAAACAGATGCATTAGTAAATGAATTGATAACATTAGAATATGAGAATAGAGAAGGAAAAATAAGAATAACTGAAAAGGGCAGAAATAGAAAAGATAGATATAGCTCGGTTGGGTATTGTAATTTCTTAGCAAATTTAATAGAAGAGAGAGAATACAAAAATAAGAAAAAGAATAAGAAAAAATTCTTATTCTTAAATTAAAGTGTGGTGATATGGTTGGGTGAAAGATAGAGATATAGATAATCCAATAAAAAATATAAAAAAAGAAAATACAAATCAATTCGCTTCAAATTTAATATTTGAGTCTAAAAATCCTCTAAAAAACATTGAAAAAGTATATAACAAAATCTATAGACCAAGAAAAATAACAAGAAAACAAGTAAGAACAGCTTTGAAAAATCCTTTAGAAAATGTAGATATTCTGCAAGAAGCATCAGAAATATTAAAATTAACGAATGGTATGTTAAAAGAATTCATATTATATAAATCTATGATTTTAACATATGACCATTTTATAATACCTACTGATGTTAGCAAATATAAGACAACTGAAATTATGCAGAAAAAAGAATATGAAGCAGCTAAATATGTAGAAAAGTTTAAAATAAAATTTAATGCAAAATGGATGGCTGAAAGAATACTGACCAATGGCGAACTGTATATTTACAAGAGAGAAAATAAAAACAGTATCTTAATTCAAGAAATACCAGCAAGTTTATGTAAAATAGTAGGTAAAAATAATAATATGGTATCAAAGTATGCTATAGATTTATCTGGTATAACTGATGAAAGTATAGGTTTTTATCCTGCTGAAATCCAAAATTTATACAATCTTTATAAAAATGGTAAATTAGGAGCAAATGAAAATCTCTTAGATGGTTCTTATTATAAATTAGATAATAATGCAGCAGCTTTTAATTTAGATATGTGGGGTAAAAAAGGAATTCCATATTATGCCCATATTTTTGATTCTCTTCTAGCATTAGAAGATATGGATGACATACAAGATAATAATGCTAAAATTGATAACTTTAAGTTACTACATCAACTAGCAGATACAGATGAGGATGGAAATCTGTTATTAGACCAAGATACACTTATGATGTTTCATGAGTCTATAAAAAGTGTTGTTCCTGATGGAATTGGTGTTATTACTACACCAATGAAAGTAGATTCTGTTGTATTAGGTGATGAAAAAGTTAAAATAATGGAATATATAAATAAAGTAAAAGAGAGTATTTATGATAATTCTGGTATTAATAATGAATTATTTAATGGAAATAAATCTACAAATGAAGCGATTGCTATAGGAGCTACTGTTGATATATTACTTCCATTAAAAATTCAAAGTATGATAGAAAATTGGATAAATGATGAATTAGGACAAAATCCTAAAAGTAGAAACTGGACTCTTAATTTTGTAGGCACTTCTGAATATAATAAAAGACAAGTCATTCAAGATGAAAGAGAAAACTTGACATTATATGGTTCGAGAAAAAAATATTTAGCAACTCAAGGTCTCACTCCTCTCCAAGTACTTAATATTACTCAAAATGAAAAAATGTTAGGACTAGAAGAAAGTCTAATGCCTATGCAGACAGCTCATACAATTTCAAAAAAAGGAAGACCTGATAATTCACAAATTAGTGAAGGAAATACACAAACAGGTGAAAGTTTAGAATAGGAGGATAGAAATGTGAATTTTATTTGTGCTTTAAATAACCAAGATAAGGATGAATTAATTGCAAAAGGATTTAGATATATAATGAGTCAAGATTTAGATACTCAAACAATTTATATGTTTAAAAACAATTCAGATAAATTTTTGAATTTTTCACAAGAAGATAAATCGAAATATTTATTTACTAATAATATGTTTTTTAGTGAGGGGGTGGGATAAATTTGAAAATAGAAAAAATACCTTGTAAAATACAAACATTTTCTAATGATTTTGAAGACGGTTTTTTTAAAGCAAAGGCTATTATAATGCATGAAGGTGTAAATAGAAAAAATGTTTCATTTTCTAAAGAAGCTATTGATGATGCTAAAGAAAGTTTAAAAAATAGACCATTGTTAGCATATATAAAAAGAAATGCAGATGAAGAAGCATTAGATTTTGAAGCTCATAAAATAATACCTAAGCTAATAAAAACTGAAAATGGATATCAATTAAAATATTTTTATTTAGAACAACCTATTGGACTTTTTAGTGAAAGTTGTAATCCAAGATATGAAATAATAGATGAAGTAGAGCATTTGGTAGCAGATTGTTATATATGGGAAGGTTACTGTAATGAAAGTTATCAATTAATCATAGATAATGATGGTACAAAAGATATTTCTATGGAAATAAAAACTATTGAAAGTGAAGAAAATTCAGATACAGGGGTTACAGATATAAAAAAATTCCAGTTTAGAGGAGTAACTATTTTAGGTGATGAAGTTGAGCAAGGTATGAATGGAACTTGTAACTTAAATATTTATTCAAACAACGAATATGATGTTTTTGTTCAAGAGATGAATAATAAGATAAGGAACTATGAAAAGGAGAGTGGTAGTGTGCCAGAAAACAATGTGATTAATACAGAACCTCAGGTTCAAACCTTTGGCTTATCTGTAGAGAATATAAGAGACCAATTATATACACAAATAGAATCAAGAACTATAGAAAAAACAGATTATTGGGGTGATAAATATAATTCAAGAGAATTTTGGTATATAGATTTGTTACCAAATGAAAATATTTTAATAGTAGAAGATTCAAATTGCTATACATGCTATGGTATACCTTATTCAATCAGTGGAGATACAATAACTGCTAATTTTGATAATAAAAAAGAATATATAAGTGAATGGCGAGAAAAAACAGGAGAATCAAATACAGTTCATTTCGATTCAAATAGAGATGAATTAAAAGAAAGAGTTTTGGAAAAGTTTCAATTAAAAGAAGAAGAGATAAATACAATGAAATGCAAACTAGATAAACTTGAAACATTCAAAAAATCAATAGATAATGAAAAATATGCAGAAGATGTAGAATCTATAATTCAAAATTTTAGTTTTGATGAAGATGAGATACAAGAATTAAAAGAAAAAGTTTTAAACAAGGATATTACTAAAGAAATTTTTCAAAAGGAACTATATGCTTTAGAAGGTATGAAAATAGTTAACAGTAGAAGGGGAAAAATGAATTTTAGTAATACAGATGATAATTCAATTGACTTAACATCAATAAAATCGAAAAAAGAGTCTAAACAAAAGCCGTATGGTGGAATTTTAGGCTAATTTTTATATAAAATAAAGGAGGAAATTAAATGGCAACAATAGTAAGATTAGATAGATTACCATACCCAAATCCAATATCAATAAAACATAAAAATGAAACTCCATTAGAAAATGGAGCTTTTTTAGGAATAAAGGGATTTGCACAAAACGAAAGAGAGTGTTATGAGGTAGAAGCATTAAAAGATGATTCTCAGTTAGCTATATTGAAATGTTCAGTTTTGATGCATGATGAAAGATTAGATGAAAGAGACTTTGTACTAAAAAAAGATATAGCTGGAAGGGCATATTTACCACAAAAAGGTGAAGTTTATACAATAGCTAAATCTCATTTTGATGGTGACTTAGTAGTTGGAGATAAATTGGAGAAAAAAGCAGCTACTTACCAACTAACTAAAAAAACAACAAATGAAGCAGTCGCAATAGTTAGAAAAATTTTATCATATGAGGGACAGCCTTCAGTAATGATAGAAATAATATAAAAAATAATGATTAAATACAAAACACCTTTAGGGTGTTATTTTTATGCAAAGAAATAGGAGGAATAAATATAATGGCAAGATTGACAGATTTAGAAAAACTATCAATTGACTTATATACTGGTAATGTACAAGAGTTTTCTGTTGGAGAAGCAGAAGATAAACTGAGAAAATTATTGGAAGAAAAAGTTGGTGGAGAATGGAATTATTATAATTTCCAGAAAAATAAATGGGATATATTCGCTATAATGACAGAATTGTTAACAGTTACAACTGCGAGGTTAGTCAAAGAGACTTTTTCCCCTTTTGTTGAATTTAAAGACTGTGCATTAGGAGATACTATAGAATTTAAAGTGGATGATGATAGACTTTATGATGTTGCAGTTATAGCAGCAGGAACAAACAACTTATTAAGACAAAAATTATTAGAGTCAAAAGTTCCTATGACATCATTTGAATTAGGTATAAAAATTTATGCTGAATTTGATGAATTTATGGCAGGAAGAATAAATTGGGCTAAGATGGTTCAAAATGTTGCGAAGTCATTTGAACATGAGATAGTGTCATTAATAGGTAAAACATTTGTATCTGCTTATACAGGTATAGATTCAGATATGACAGTTACTGGTACTATGGACAGCGATAAGTTAACAGAGCTTATAGAAAAAGTAGCTGGTTCAAGCGGAAATAAAGTTACCATATATGGGACAAAATTAGCATTATCTAAAATACCAGGCATAGAATGGTTAGAATCAGATGCTAATGACAAGAGAAATCATGGTTATATAAGAATATTTAATGGTGTTGACTGTGTAGAAATAAAAAATACATATGATAAAGACAATAAAACTTGGGGTGTAGCAACTGATAAGTTATTTATAGTTCCATCTGGTGTAAAACCAATAATGGCTGGTTTTGAAGGTGATGCGTTCATAGATGAAGACAGAGGAACTGGAAAGAGACAAGATAGACAATTAGAATACTTATTTACAAGAAAAATATTAGTAGGTGTTGTTAGAGCGGTTAACTATGGATTATATTCAATAAGTGCATAGGTAGAAATTATAAGAGATGGATTTATTTATTCATCTCTTATTTTTATATGATAAGGATGGGAGATGAACAATATGGCTAAAGTAAATAAAGAAAATATAAAAGAAGAAAATGAAAAAGTAGTTAATGTTAAGACAAAAAATAAAAGCATTATAAGAAAAGAATTAAAAGCTAATGCGAAAAACATAGAAGTTGAAATTATGAACATAACAAATGGTTCGATATTTTATAAATGTAAAAGAACAAATGAGATTATAGAATTGGATGAGCCTGGAGATACAACAACTGTTTCTTTGGATTTATTACTTAATATGAAGACACAGTCAAAAAATATGTTAGATAGATTAGGGCTGTCTATTATAGATGTTTTTGATGGCGTAGATTTAAATTCTATATTAGATTTATTAGGATTAGAAGATAAGTATAAATTATGTGATATGAAACTAGAGAGTATAGATGATTTTATAGAAAATTCAACAAATGAAAAGTTTGAAAAAGCTTTAGATGAAGTAAATGAAAAGATATTAAAAAGAATTGTTGAGAGAGCAATTAAGTTATCAAAGCAAGGACGATTAGATAGTAATTATAAAAGAATTTTACTAGAAGAAAAATCACATAGCAAATATTTGTTTTCTAGCATATAAAAGGAGAGATGTTAAATGTCCACTCCTTTATATAAAATATATGAATCATTTTTGTCTCAAATAGAAGATGATATTCTGGCTTTTATGAAAGCAACCGTTGTAGAAAAATTACTATTAAGATATTTAAAAAGTTCTATAACTGAATTTACTACTTGTACTAAAGATTTATCTATAATTGATTGTGACTATGGAAGTTTTCTTATAGAAAAAGGAAAATTGCTTTATGAACTAGATTTTTATAGTCAGGATGTCAAATTAGATTTAATAGGAGTAGATACGAAAAATGTTTATATATTAAATAAAGATTATAAGGTAGAATTTATAGACACAAAATGTTTATTAACTTTTGAAATTGAGTTAAATGAAGATGTTGAGTTTAATTGGATTACAAGAGGAAAAATTATAGATGATTTAGAGGAAGATGAAATTAATATTCTTGCATTGGGAATGATTTATTATTGGTTGCAACCTAAAATACTTAGAGATGATAGTTTGAAGAATCAGATAACAGACCATGATTTTAAAAGATTGTCTCAAGCTAATATGCTGGATAAATTAATGAAGTTAAAAAAACTATCTCAATCAGAACTAAAAACTAAGGTTAGAAACTACTCTTACAAAGATTTTAAAGGATTTAATTGATGGATTATTTCAATGATTATAAAGATAGAGTATTAGGAGACGCTACAAGTTTAAAAGAAAAAACAACCAATGAGATAGAGAGTAATTTTAAAAAATATCTAAATACTGCTCCAACTGCACTAATAGTTCCTATAGCAGATATTGGAGAAATAACAATCACAGATAAAACTAAGAAAGTTTTAGTTTCTATAAATGACATTACCAATAATGATAAAAGAGCTTTAGATGAAAAGTATTTGTACACCCCTAAAGATATGAATGTGGATGTAGGATGTTATGTATTTTATGATAATAGCTACTGGATAACTATATTCAAAGAACATCAGACAATAAATACAAAAAAGCACTTTGTAATGAAAAGATGTAATCAATTTTTTAATTATAAATATAAAGGTCAAATGTATAAAATCCCTATATCTGTTGAAAATCTAACTCTTTACTCTGATGGTATGGCAGATAATAAATACACATCTGTAGCAGATACAAAAAGACAGCTTTACTTTGGAAGCAATCACATAACTAAAACCATAGATATTGACACTAGAATAATGTTAACTGGTAAGACTGTATTTAGAGTTACTAGTATTAATGACTTTGAGTATAATGGCAGAGAAACGGGGGCAGATGGTCTTATTAAAGCTATCTGTTTACAAGATGCCTTGATTTCAAAAGATGATACAATAAATAATATAGCTTGGAATGATTTATCTGAAAATGATAGTGTAATCATTCCTTTTAGTAAAATTATGGGTGAAGAAATAATAAATTTAGGTGAAGAAAATGAGTACACAATAGACCATTCTCAAGGCGTTAAGTGGCTCTTAGACAAGCAATATGGATATTGTAATATAATTAATCAAGATGAGAAAAGATGTGTCATACAGGCTAATACATTGGCTAAGTATTCTGGCTTAGAAGCATTGCTATTGGTTAAAGACAGAGAAACAAATGAAACTATAGATATTAAAAAAATAATATTAAGGGGGTAGATATATGAGTTTATATGGATTTCCCTAACAAGTTAATTTCAAATATAGGAACAACTCTAATGTCAAATCAAGACTTCGCTAAATTTATGATTTATAATAACGAATCAAAAAAAGATATTTTATCCATGCCTGATATAAAAAATCCTGTTAAAGAACTTAGAAATAAAAAAGTATTTTTTAATAGAAGAGTAGAAAAAGTATTAAAAGAAGCAGATGTTTCTGTTTACATAACATTATTTAAATATAATCTTTATAAAGATAGAAGTAGAATAATAAAAAGTACTAATATTGAAATTGGTGTAGTATGTCATGATGAATGCCAAGATACTTTTAATGGATTAAGAGATGCTGCATTAGTATGTTGTATAGTGGACATAATCACTGAAAATGAGGAAATAGCAGGTATAGGAAAAATAAAATTAGAGAACTGTTCTCCTATGTTTAATCTAGATACAAGTTATAATGGATTCAGCATAGTTGTATCGGCTGAAAGTTTTGGTGATATGTAATGTTAGAAAATTATTATATCACAGCCCTACCAATTAAATTAAGTGAGACTTTAGGAACTATATACCAACCTACTATTGAAGAACTTATTAAATTTGATATGGCTAATTTAGAGATAGTTAATCCATTTTTAGTACTTGAAAAGAGCTATTCTCAGCTATGTAACGAAGAATCATTTGAATTGAAATGTAAATATGATGTTATACCTATCTTGGATTTAATGATGTTAACATCAAGAAAAGACTCTTCAGAGAAAGTTGAATTACTTAGTGATAAGATAAAAAAATCTTTATCTATATTATATAAAACTGATATTAAAAATATTGAGTATATGAATAATATTAAAATCGGTATTTTAATTAAATTTGATGACAAAAAGAAAAATGCTTTTATAAGCCGAGAAGATTTTGGACTAGTATCAGATTTGATTTTAGAGATGTTTTGTATTGATAAAAAGAATTTATTTAAAGATGATGATTCTAAAGAATATAAAGATGCAGAATTACAAAAAATATGGGAAAAATTAAAGCGATATAGAAAAGAAAAAGAAAATAAGGAAGCATACCATCTTTGTGATTACATAAATATAGTACAAAATATTGATGGTTATATTCCCATAAATGAAATACTACAAATGACTTATTGGCAATTGATTAATACCTATAAAACTAAGATACAATTTAAGAATTATAATGAAAGTTTAGGCTATGCTTGGTCATTTAAATATCAAACTGATACAGATAAGATGATTCATTGGTCTAAAAATATAAAAATACAAAATAGCTCTGTTAAATAGCAGGGCTATTTTGTGTGCAAATAAAAAAAATGAAAGGTGGAATTTTTACATGGCTTATGCATTAAAAGACTCATGTAATACATTTATGTATTCAAGAAGTACAGGTAAACCATTTTTATATATGGATTACGTAAATACAGCAACATTATCAATAAAAGGAGAGGCGGTATTCGCAAAGGCAAAAGGAATACCTAAGATAAGTTTCTCTGGTGCTAAAACAGGTACATTTAAATTAGAGACAGAGATATTTGAATTTAAATATCTAGCACTATTATTAGACGGAAAGGTTTCTAAAGGTTCAGCAGATATATCTAAGAGATATATAGGTAAAATAGATAGTGAAAAGAAAATAGAACTGCCAGGTCTTGCTAAAGCTGGTTCTATATCTGTATTCAAAACAGGAAAAGATAAGAAAGAATTACTAGACGAGATAGGAATAACTCCAACTATTACGGATACTGATGGAAAAACTACTTTAACTTGGAGTTCTGGTTCAGGTATACCTGTTGAAGAAGATTTATTGTCAGTATTCTATTTAGAAGAAAAAGCTAATTTAAATAGAATAACTGTATCTGATGTGGCAAATGGTGAATCATTTAAAATACAAGGGGTAACATCTATGAAAGATGAGTTTGGAGAAGAATCATTATTTCAGTTCACTATTTACAATTGCAAACCTCAAGTCGATGCAGAAATAGTGTTATCTGCCGAAAATGTCGCTTCTTTAGCGGCTACATTTGATTTGCTTCTTGATGAAGATAATAACTTTGTTGAGATTGTATCACTAGAAGATAGTGCTGATGCTGACTCTAAAACTGAAAAAATGGCAAGAACAATAAATAAGGAAATGAAAAAAGCAAGTTAATAGATTCCCTACTCTTTTGAGTAGGGGTTATTTTTTTACGTTTAAATTTGGTTTTAATCGGATTTGAACTTAAAAAAATGAAAGAAGGTGATTTTTATAGAGCTGAAAGATATAAAAATAAGAAAAGGAATGAGTAAGCAAGAAGTAAACAATTTAATAAATAAGTATTTAGAATTAATTGATAATGTTTATTTTGGGAAAGAATATAATCATAATTGGAGATGTAAATGTGGAAATCTTATAGAAAATAGAAAATGGCATAATATAAGATATGATAAGATGTTTAAGTGTAAAAAATGTAAATATGAAGAAATAGAATACCGATATAGATATGAGGTAGAAAAAGATGGGGAATATGAATACATAAAAAGTTTTAGAGCTGGAGAAAAATTACCAAATGGAAAAATAGTATATAATCCTTTTATACAAATAAAACACAAGTATTGTGGTAACATATATGAAGTAAATGCAAATAATTTTATAAATACAGGTCAAAGATGCCCAAAGTGTTGTCAAAAATATGAAAATTCAATTCTACATAAAAATAAATATATAGCAAATTTAATATATATGGATGAGCATAAAAATAATGTTAATCCTAAATTAATATATGCCAATTCAAATAAAAGATTTTATTTCAAATGTCCCAGATGTAATAAAATTAGTAGCAACCCCAAAAATCTATTTAAGTTTTCAAATAAAGATAATTATAATTGTGAATATTGTTCAGATGGTATTTCAGTACCAGAAAAATTTATGTCTAGCATATTAAATCAGTTAAATTTAAAATTCATTACACAACTATCGAATTTAAATTTTTTATGGATAACAAAGAATATAAGATATGATTTTTATATAGAGAAATTAAATATAATAATTGAAACACATGGTAAACAACACTATGAACAAATGATTAGAAAGGGCGTAAAAAATAAAGTAAGAAGTCTAAAAGAAGAACAAATCAATGATAAATTTAAAAAAGAATTAGCTATAGAAAATGGAATAGAAGAAAAAAAATATATAGTTATAGATTGTAGAAATTCTGAGTTGGCTTGGTTAAAAGAAAATATTACTAAGTCGCTAGGAAATATATTAGATTTAAGTAATATAGACTGGAATAAAGCATGGGAAGAAAGTCAGAATAGTCTATGTGTTAAAGCATGGGAATTGTGGAATAGCGGAACTAGGAGTACTAAAAAAATAGGACATATATTAAATTTAAATATTAGCACTATATGTAGATATTTGAAAATAGGTGCAGAATTAAAGATTTGTAATTACAATCCTAGCACTCAAGCATCCGAAATCAACTCCAGTAAAAAGATATTGGTATTTCCAAATGGTGAAAAAATAAACTTTCCTTCTATAAATCATTTATGTGAATTTTTATGCATCTCAAGAAATTTTTATTATAGAAATATAGAACAAAATAATAATAAAATTGATTCAAATATATCTTATAGGTTGAAAAATAAGATGTTATTGTTTGATGGATGTGTTGTTAAAAATAGCAATGAGGAAGGTGAGTATTATTTTTAATTCAGAAAATTTTTACTTTAATGGAAGATATAATAGAGATAATGGTGTGATTTTAGTAACTATGGATTCTGATATTTTGAATAACTATGGATTGTCTTATAGTGAGCCTTTGAAGTCTGAAAATAATTTTAATAATAACCCATACTATTTTTCAGATGAATCTGAGGTAGAAACTGTTACAGTAATGATATGTTTAGTTGATAAATACAATAATCCAGAAGTGTGGAATGATTACATATTGGAAGATATATGTAGATGGCTTACAACCTCAGAATTTAAAGAATTTATTAGTGAAGATAATATAGAAAATGTTTATTATTTTAAAATGAAAAAAATAACTAAAAAATTTAATCACTTAGGTTATGGCGTGTTAGAGATAGAGTTTCAGCCATATACAAATTATGCTTATAGAAGCTTTCAAAAAGTCATAACTGTCAAGGATACAAGGGAAATTAAACTAAATAATGTGTCTAATGTAGATGAAGAATATGCTCCAGTAATTGATATTGAATGTCTAAAAGAAGGAGATATAACAATTAGAAACTCCACTATCAGCGATAATGAAGAAGACAATTTAGTTATAAGTGGATTAGAATTAAATGAAAAAATAACAATAGATAATTTGTATTACACTGTTTTGAATAGTACTGGTGAGAATAGGTTTAATATTGTTAATAGAAAGTGGATTAGGTTAAGAAGAGGTGTAAATATATTGAAGTTTACTGGAAACTGTAAAGTTTCTATTAAGTGTAAATATCCAATAATAAAATAAGGGAAGGTAAAGATGAGAATTTTAGAATTAAGTGTTGATGAATATAAGCAATTAGAAAATATAAAAGATTCATACTCTAGTAAAGTAGATGAATATGGACTTATCATTAAGGATACAACATTTCGATGTAATGATGATGAATTTATTAATATAAAAATACATAAGAACAAACTATTAATGACAAAGGATTTTATTTGTTTTTATGTAAGACCTATAAATCAATAATAAAATAAAGGGAGAACGATAATATGAATAAAATACAAGTAGATAAATTAATGAAAGATGAGATAAGAGCAATAATACCATTTACAGATGAGAATGGAAAAGAAGAATATATAGAAGTTAGAAATCCTGATAAAAAAACTAAAGAAGAAATATTGAATAAGATATGGGTTGGTATGGAGAACCCAGATTTAGCATTATCTCAAGAAGATATTCTTAAAATGTTGATTGATAAATTGACTAACATAGAATTAAATATTGAAATAGAAAATTTAATAAATAGTGAAGTATCTAGTGAATTAGAAACTGTGATGTATTACATTGGTCAAATAGAAAATGAATTAACTGCATCTTTATTAATGAATACTGAGGTTAAATTAGGTCAGATGAAGAATGAAATATTACAAGAGAGGGTACTTAAAGAGACTGAGGAAATCGAAAAAATGAATAATATTAAAGATAAGGTAGTGAATTAGATGGTATTTAAATCATTAGATGAATTAGTTGCTTATACTAAAGTTAAGATTGCTGCATCTATGCCAGAAGTTGGAGAAGAAATGAAGGAAATTATGAAAGAAGAGGTCGTTAAACAAGCTTATGGAAGTTTTATTCCAAATGTTTATGAAAGAACAGGAGATTTATTAGATGCTTCTGAAATAGCTGAAATTACTGCAAATTCTGTTACATCTGAGATAAAAGATAATGGAGGATGGAGTCCACTTGCAGGTGGTCATTTCTTTCCTATGTATGGATTTGAAGGTGGTAGTGTTTGGACTCATGGTAGCACTAGAGAAGAACCTAAATTTAGACCTAAGACAAATATAATGAGTGAAAGTGAAGCTAAAGTAAGGACTAAGATACCTAAATGTTTTAAATCAACTATGAATGGATTAGGAGTGCCAGTAGAATAGTATAAAGCTCATATACACATTTTCTTAAAACAAATAAAATTTAAAAATATATTGTAAAAGATAAAAAAGTATGATACTATTTAAAAATAGAGAGTTAATATATTAATCATATTTTTAATTAAAAAATTATTTTATTAATACTAACAACTAAATAAAATACATAATAATGATTAATGATATGGAGGGTGTTGGTTAAATTTTATAAAAAGGGAGATGTGTGTATGAGCAAAGAAAGAAGAAATGAAGTATTTTCAAATGAAGAATTAGGAGTAAATGTTAGAACTATAAGTTACGAGGATGGAAGTATAGATATCAATGCTGAAGATACAGCTATTGGATTTGGATGGTATCAAACTCAAAATAAAAATGGTAAACAATATGTATCAATCAGATGGGAGAGAATAAATGAATTTTGTAGTGAATTTGGTTTCCCCCACTTGTGGGGGAAAGATGATTATATGCCAGAATCTCTTTTCTACATGTTAGGTATGAAAGCTAAAAATGAAGCAGCAGTAAAATTTCAAAAATGGTTAGCAATAGATGTAATTCCAACTATTCGTAAGCATGGAGCTTATATGACTGATACAAAGATAGAAGAAATACTATCTAATCCAGATACAATTATAAAACTGGCTACAGAACTAAAAGAAAAGAGAGAAAAAATCAAACAATTGGAAACAGAAGTTGTCCATAAAGAAGATGTGATAATTGGATTAGTTGAAGATATAAGTTTAGCAGAGAAAAGACAAAGAATTAATCAGATAGTTAAATATAAGGTAGAGCCGAGAAATTTTAGTAAAAGGTCAATAACCCACCTCTAAAGAGGTAGGCTTGAAGTTATCTCCAAGTCGTATTGACCAGATTCAGTTTTAAACTACATTATTGAGGTCATAACACCTACAAATGCTTCTCCAGTTTGTAGCCTCTGTTGCATATTATTAAACAGTTTGTGGGTACAGACAGTGTAATATGCTATCAAGCCTTAATAATCTTATCGAGGAGAGCAGTTTCTAACTGCGTTACCTATAAAGTTAATTTCTTGACTTCATAGAGTTTATTCTTTAATACTAAAGGAGGTTTTTTATTTGGTATTCGTACTCAATAAAAACAAAAAACCATTGAACCCTTGTCACTTTGCTGTAGCAAGAAAATTACTTAAACAAGGAAAAGCTGTTGTTCATAAACAGTTCCCTTTCACTATTAGACTAAAAGACTTAAAAGAAGTTAATCCTAAAGGTTTAATTATTAAATTAGATCCAGGAGCTAAACAAACAGGCGTAGCCCTTCACAAGTTTAATGGTGAAGTTATACTTCTTGCAACCATAGAACATAGAGCAGATAAAATTAAACAAAACTTAGAAGCTCGTAGAGCATTTAGAAGAACAAGAAGAAATAGAAAAATAAGATATAGAGTACCAAGATTTTTGAATCGCAAACGACCTGAAAGGTGGCTACCTCCATCAATTCAAAGTATAGTGGATAATGTCAAAAATTTTATAATAAAACTTAAAAAGTTATGCTATATAGATACAATCTATATAGAAACAGTAAGGTTTGATACTCAATTAATGCTAAATCCTTCAATTGAAGGAGTAGATTATCAACAAGGCACTCTCTTAGGGTATGAAATTCGTGAATATCTATTATATACTTATGGTCATACATGTCAGTATTGTAAAGGACTCACGAATGACACTAAATTAGAAATTGAGCATAAGCATCCTAAATCAAGAGGAGGTTCAAATTCTATTAGAAACTTAACCTTAGCTTGTAGAACTTGTAACCAAGAAAAAGGTAATAATACACTTGATGAATGGGTACAATCGCTAAGTAAATCAAAGTTAGATAAAGAAAGAGTAAAAAATATAAACTTAATCTTAAAAACTAATAAACCAGTAAGTCTAAAAGATACTGCTAAAGTAAATAGCAGTAGAAATGCTATTTTAAGAGAAATGTATAAATTAATTTCTAACGTAGTGGTATCTACTGGAGGTGTAACTAAGCATAATAGAATAAAAGTTAATTTGCCTAAAACTCATTACTATGATGCTTTGTGTGTTAAGAAAACTCCTAAAATCAAAATACACAAAGGGTTGAAGGAGCTATATATAAAATCAATAGGAAGAGGTACAAGAAGTAGAACCTTATTAAATAAGTATGGTTTTCCAAGAGCATATTTACCAAGACAAAAACAGTTCTTTGGCTATCAATCAGGGGATATGGTAAAAGCTAATATACCAAAAGGGAAATATATAGGTCAATATATATCAAATGTAAGTTGTAGAAGTACAGGAACATTTGCAATCTATTCAAAGAAACACGGCAAACAGATAGATGTAAACCATAAATATTTAAAACTAATACAAAAAGGTGATGGTTACAGATATGAGTTAAAGACTCTTGCCTAACAGAAAGAGGGGCAAATTCCTCACACCACTGAAGTAGCGTGTCCCCTTTTGCATTTTTTATGGGTTTCCGTTATAGAAGAAAAAGTTTGTTAGATTTAGATGTTATAAATAGTCATTTCAAAGTAGCATTGATAATTAAATAATAAGACTAGAGAGATTAGTCTAATATCATTGTTATTCTAATCTCTTAAACTAAATAAAATTAAAAAGGAGATTGATATATGAATAATTTGATGGTATTTGAAGGTAAAGAGGTAGAAATATTTGAGTTTGAAGGTAAAATTTTATTCAATCCTAAACATGTGGCTAAATGCTTGGAGTTAAGTGAAAGTGCAACAAGAAATCATTTATCTAAAATGAACAGTAAACAAGTAGTGTTATTAAAAAATTCTAATGTCCGAGATACGGACTTTAGAAAGTTACATAACACAGGAGAAAATTTTCTAACAGAAAGTGGAGTTTATAAACTAATATTCACATCAAGAAAAGAAGAGGCAGAGAGATTTCAAGATTGGATTGCTGATGAAGTGTTACCAAGCATTCGTAAAACAGGTGCATACAATATTAATAGTGACAATATAAAAGATGTATTAATACCAATCATGTTAAATGGGATGTTAGCAGGATTTGAACAATTTTCAATAGAAAATGATAAGAAAATAGATGATAGATTTAACCAGATAAAAAATAGAATGGATGAAAAGATTAATGATGTAAAAAGTCTAATTGGATTTAGGTCTAAGAATGTAACTATGTTGTCAAAATTATTAAAGTTAAAATTATCTTACATTAAAGGTTATAATGTTAATGCAAATGACTATGATTATAGAAGTACGACCACTAAGATTTTTTCAAGGTATAATGTGTCTAAATGGGAAGACATACCTGTGTCTAAATTTAATGAAGTTCATGCTTTGATTGATACTTTAGAAGAAGTAGATGATATATATACTTGGAAAAATTAAAGAATTCCCAGTGTTGGGATTTAAATATCTATTTTTAAAAATATAAGGAGTGTATATTAATTGGAACAAAAATATCAAATAGGATTTAGTGATGAATTTACTTATAATAATCATGCGTCGAAATATGAGATAACACAAGATGGTTTATTGAAATTATATGTTGAAGATTGTGCCAAAGCTTTAGGTGTAGTAGATAATAAAGTTTTAAAAAATGGAGAGATATCTTCTACTGTAAGATGGAATAGAGTATATGATGATTTAGTTGGTATAGAAAAAATCGCCAACGTTGGCGATTTCAAAAAATTAGATAAAGATATAAAAAACATATAAGAAACAAAATGAAAAATATGACAATATCAGAAAGTGAGCTTTATTTATGGAGTTTTAGAGTAGATAGCGAACAGGGAAAATTATTTAGGAATTGGTTAGCTAATGTAGTACTGCCTAATTTAAGAGAGCATGGTATTTATGTAAATGGGATGGAGAATATGACTCCAGAACAGATAAAAAAAGTTACAGATGAAAGAATAGAGAGATATATTCTTAGAAAGTTTGGAATAGGAATTAGAAGAAAATTAACAGATGCTATTAAACAAATATTAAGTCCTGCAACACATCAGGGATATATTTATGCCAACTATACAAATTTATTGTACAAAGTTTTATTTGGCATGGATTGTAAATCATATAAGAATAGTTTAGGAGTTAAAGAAAAAGAAAATTTAAGAGATTTTGTAGATGAGAATATTTTGCAAGATATTACAAACACAGAAGAGTTCATGAGCAATCTTATTCAGTCTGGAATAACTGATATTATAATGTTAGAAAATATCATGAACACATGGAGAAGAAATAATAGTTCTACTAAAAATATATCTTACAATTAAAATCTACTTATAGCATCTAAAGTAATAGATTTCTATACAAATGATATAAATATAATAAGATTAGTAACTCTTATAGATTTTTAAATAAAATAAGAGCTACTAATCTTATTATATTTGTAGAATATAGAATATTATATATAAATTTATAAAAAACAAATAAAATGATAAAAAACAAAAATAAATAACATATTATTACATATTTTTCCATTTTAATTATTTTAAAAAAGTGTTAGAATTTGTATAACAAATAATAATTCCGGAAGACTTGTTTGAATTTTATAGCAATATTGGAGGTATTATTATGTTTAAAATAGTAATATGTGAAGATGAAGCAATTCAAAGAAAAATAATGTTTGAATATATAGAAGTTTTTTTAAAAAAAGATATTGAATATGAAATTATTTGTTTCAACAATGGAGAAGAATTAATAAATAATTATATTAAAGCAGATATAATTTTCATGGATATAGGATTTAAGGGTATGAATGGATTAGAAACAGCAAAAGAAATAAGAAAAATAGACAAAGATGTTGTTATAATATTTGCAACAGCTTTCGTGTCGTATGCTACAGAGGGCTATGATGTTAGAGCTTTTAGTTATTTGTTAAAACCTATATCATATAATGCTTTTGAAAAAATAATGTTAAAATATTTTATTGAGAAGTCTGAGGAAAAGAAATTAATAGAATTTAAAATAAAAGATGAAATAAAAGTAATAAAATTAGAAGAAATAATATGTGTAGAGAGTTTAGGTAAATATATAAAAGTTCACACTAAGACTGAAAGTTTTTTCACTGCTACTAAAATCAAAGAAGTTGAAGAGAAGCTTTCTAGTAAAGTATTCTTTAGATGTCATAAAAGCTTTTTAATAAATTTATTAGAAGTTAGAAATTATAATAGAAAAGAAGCAATTTTAGGCGATAGGAAGATAAAAGCAGCAATTTCTTATAGAAAATATAACAATTTCAAAAAGAGCCTTACTTCTTTTTTATGTGATAAATTCTGAATAAAATAAATCACCCCCTAATTTAAAATGAATAAAATTATTCTTAAAATTGCGTTTATACCGTTTTCCCATGCGTTCATTACTTTTCTCTTGATTTTATATTGAAAAGAAATTATCATATAATTAAAAGATACGTATCCTATTTAAAAGAGAAACTTATCAAGAAATTATTAAAGATAGGTTTTAAGATTATTTAGTATTTTGAAGTACATTTTATAGGGGGATGACGTATATGCAAAAATTAAAAAAAGATTTTGTGAAAAGTGTGGGTATAATTAAATCATCTGAAATATTTCAAGGAAATATATTAGAGAAGAATGAGCAAAGAGTTGAGATGATTGAACATACGAAGCAAGATGTTAATTTATTAACTAAAATTGAACATCTTTTTGAAAATATAAATGAATGCAATTTACAAGATGCACAATACATAATAGAAAATGAATTGTTTTATGAAAGAGTTTCAATTAATACAATAAATAAATACATAAATAAATTTGGTGATATAAATGATTTTAAATATGCATATAGATTAAAGGCAAAGAATGGGTTTAGGAGAACTATGGATTATTTAGTTAGAAAAAAGCATTAAAATAATTAAATTTATAAATATTAGAGACAATCTTAATTGATTGTCTCTTTTTGTTGGATAATTTGTGTTGTAGTTATTTCAACGATGACAACAGTATGACAAAGATAATTATGTTTATATATTAGAAATAAAAATAAGCATCTCTAGTTGTTGAGATACTTATCTTAGATTGTTTTTATCTTGTATTAGTTTATCTACTAGATTTGAGATTAAGTTTATACAGTCATCATTTAGCAGGTTTATTTTACTGACTAGAGGTAATTCTGTTTTGTCAAAATATTTTTCTTTTTTATCAGTAATATAAGAATCTATATCATTTTCAGATATATACTCTCCTAGTGTTTTTTGTAATACTTCAGAGCTGCTATTAAGTATAGTATATTTAACATCACGATTAGGAGCTACTTCAAGTGCCTTATCATAATCATCAAACGCATTCTCTTTTTGTCCAAGAAATGTATAAAGATTTCCTCTATCTAGATATGCAAGTGCAAAATTAGGATTTATTTGAATAGCTCTTGTATAGTCTTTAATTGCATCTTCATAGTTGTTTAAAAATATACGCATAAAAGCTCTATCATAATAATCTGTTGCAGAAGCTGAGTCTAATATATTTGATGTATATTTATCTATACCCCGTTTTATAAAAGTGTATTGGTCTTTAGTTAGAGGTATATATTTTTTATATATTATTTTTAATCTATAAATTTCACCAAGGTCGTAATCTTGAAGTTTAGTAAGTATTTCTTCAGATGTATCTAAGGCTATAGCTATTTTTTTTAGAATCTCAATATTAGGAGTTCTTTCTTCTCTTTCATAATTACCTAGTGCAACTCTTGATATTCCTGCTTTTTCAGCTAATTGTTCTTGTGTCATCATTTTGGCTGTTCTAAATGTTTTTATATTTTCTCCAATACTCATAATATCAGCTCCTTTTTCATAAGTTTAACATAAATGACAACAAATGTATATATTTTGTTGACATTTTGACATGATGCTATTATACTAAAATTAAGATAACAAAAAGTATACGAATGTTATCATATGTTGTCTTGATTTTAGTATAATATTATTTTTAGGTTGATGGAGGTTTTGTTTGGAGATTGACAATATATGAAATTCCTCAAATTGATTAATTAAAAAAATAATTAGAAAAATCTGGATAATATATTGACTTTTTGGAACACAAATAATATTATTATATTGTGGAACACAAAAAGTGAGGTGAAACAATGAGTTCTAAGATAGGAAGACCAAAAGTAGATAATCCTAAAAATGTTGATGTTAAAGTAAGGTTTGATGAAAATACTCATAAGAAATTGTTAGATTATTGTGAGAAAGAGAATATTACTAGAACAGAAGCAATAAGAAAAGGAGTAGATTTACTTTTGGAAAACAAATAAAAAGTAGCCCACATACCGACCAAAGTAACGATGGACTACCTTATACAAGAAGTTATTCTCTATGAAATATTCTATCATAGAGAGGCACTTCTTACAATCAATTTGAGGAGGGTTTTGTATGATGAATAATTTGGAATTGGTTAAATCGGAAAGTTTTGGAAAAGTACAGTGTGATTTTTATGAGAATGATACAAAAGATATATTAATGACTAGAGAACAAATAGGGACAGCATTGGGATATTCAGAACCAAGGGTTGCAATAGCCAAGATGCATAATAGATATAAAGATAGATTAGATAAGTTTTCAGGGGTTGTCAGTTTGGTATCCCCTCAAGGCACACCTCAAGATACAATTGTTTATACAGCAAAAGGAGTAATGGAGATATGCAGATATAGCAGACAACCTAAAGCTGATGATTTTATGGACTGGGTATGGGATGTTGTAGATACTATAAGAAAAACTGGTTCATATGATATAAACAACTTAGAAGAAAGAGTAGCTCCAATGATATTTAATGGTATACTTGCTGGGATTAAACAAGTTGCAATAGAAAACGATAAAAAGATAGATACTAGATTTAATCAAATAGAAAATAAATTAGATAAGAAATATGAAAAACAAGATAGACAGTTCCAAGAAATGAAAAATATGATAGGATTTAAAGCTAAGAACACAAGGATGTTATCAAAATTGCTAAAGATAAAGCTATCAGAATTAAAAGGATATAATGTTAATGCTTATAACTATGACTATAGAACTGTGGTAACGAGACTATTTTCAATATACAATGTTGAGAAATGGGAAGACATACCTATTGCTAAATTTAACGAGGTTCATGCTATGATAGATGGCATAGAGAGTATGGACGATGTATATACTTGGAACAATTAGGGTGGTGACTGTTTATGTGTATAATTAAAACAGTTCACAAATTCGATGGGAATATATTGCAGAGAAATGCAAAAAGAGTTCAGATGATAAGGGATATAAAAGACAGTAGTAATTTGACGATTATAATTAAAAGATTTTTAGATAATGTAAAAGATTACAATTTGAAGAATGTGAGATACATAATAGAAAACGAATTATTCTTTGAAAGGATTTCTGTTGATATGATATGTAGATATATGGATACATTGAATAAGTATGAAAATATAGAATGTATATTTGAAGAAGCTTATATATTAAAAGCAGAAAATGGATTTAGAAGAACTGTAGACTATTTGGTTAGACAAACATATTGATGGATAAGTTAAAAATATTAAGGCAGCTTATATAGCTGTCTTTTTTATAATAGAGTAAAGGTGTGTCCATAGTGGACACTTGGTGGAATTCCAACGTTGGACTAGCATGGTACAAAAAAGAGGTGTATATTAATTATCCTCTTCTTTTTGTTTATAGGCATTTTCCATCATTCTTTTTATAGCTTTCTTGTCTTCTTTGTCTAATTTTACATAAAGTTTAGCCATATATTTTACTTCCTCATCAATATCAAGTGAATCAAGAAATATATCTAAGTTGTCTGTAAACTCTTCTTTATTATTTTTAGATTTCTCAATTATATCATAATTAGAATTATCTTCACATATGATTGACGACATACTAGGTATATTTGCATTGACTGAATAACTAGTTTTTGTATGACCTAATAAATAGTCTGTAGTGACATTAAAGTATTCAGCTAGTTTAACTATCAATTCTGGAGAAGGTGTTCTTTTCCCTTGCTCATAAAATCCATATGCACTTGTTGTGACACCAATACTATTTGCTACTTCCTTTTGTGTGAGTTTTTTTAAATCTCGTAAGTATTTTAGTTTTTCTGAAATTGAATTCATTTAATCACCTCTAACATAATTATACAACTATTAGTTGTTAAAGTAAATAAAAAAAACATTGACAACAACAAATAGATGGTATAATATGTAATTATAAACAACAAATAGATGATATATTGCAACTAAATGTTGTTTACAAAGGGAATAAAGGGGCTATTCTCCCCGCCAAGATTGAATAGCCCCTTAGGTATATAATCCTATATTAATAATATTATATACCATTTCCTTATAAAAAACTATAAGGAGGTATTAATTATGGAAATAATTAATAGAGAAGATGAAAAAAGAGTAATAAGCTTCAACAATGAATTGTTCGGAGAAATAAGAACAGTTGAGATTGATGGTAAAATGTATTTTGTTGCAACAGATATAGCAAAAGCTCTTGGATATGCAAAGCCAAATAATGCAATTGAAAGACATTGTAGGTATACCCTAAAACAGGGAATACCTCACCCACAAAGTAAAACTAAAACTTTGGAAGTGAATATAATACCAGAAGGTGATGTGTATAGGTTGATTACAAATAGCGAATTACCAAGTGCTGAAAAATTTGAGCGTTGGGTATTTGATGAAGTATTACCCACAATAAGAAAACATGGAGCTTATATGACCAATGAAACACTAGAGAAGGCAATCAACGACCCAGACTGGACAATACAACTACTCACAGAGCTAAAGAAAGAGAGAGCTACTAAAGAGAAATTAAAAGTAGAACAAGAGAAAAACAAACCAAAACTTGAATTAGCTAATGCTATAGAAAGTTCATCAAGCTCAATACTAATTGCTCAATTATCTAAGATATTAAATCAAAATGGAGTAGATATAGGACAAAATAGATTGTTTGAATGGATGAGAAACAATGAATATCTGATTAGGAAGAAAAGAGCTGACCATAATTCCCCAACTCAAAAGTCAATGGATTTAAAAATATTAGAGGTTTCTGAGAGTGTTGGCATAGATAAAGATGGAAATACGATAGTTAGATATACTCCTATTGTAACTGGAAAAGGACAAATATATTTTCTTAACAAAATATTGAAAGAGAATAGTCAGGTACTTAAGAGATTTATGATAAATAATGATTACATAAAAGGTGTAATGGTTGAGATAGGCAAAACATATGCTATATATGACCATGAGTACTATGGATTTATTGGAATATTAAAGAGTGTAAGAAATGAGAAAATAAGAGTAGAAGAAATCGGAGATATTTCTAGGAGTAGAGACATTCCAATCTGTATGATAGATTACATAGAAGAAGCTAGTAAAGAAGATATTAACAAATACTTGAGTAAATGATTTTGTGGAAATAGGAGTTTTGGCTTCTATTTCCTTTTGTAGTATAAATTTTCCTTTAGACTTGATATAATTGAAGTATCAGAGTATAGGGGGAGGTATATTATGGAAGAATATTCAGGGCGTTTAATCTTTATAGGAGCAGTTGTAGGTTCTTTTATTATTTATTGTTTTATAAAAAATGCAATAGATAATGCTAAAGAAAAGGAAGCTAGATTAGAACGAATAGCAGAAAGAAATAGAGAAAAAACAAAAGTAGAACAGGCAATCCAAAAAAATATTTCAATGTCTAAATGTCAAGCTTTTGGTAACTCAAATAGTGACAGTGTGATATTGAGTAATAATGGTAAAATATCTATTATTCATGCTGGATTTAAGACAGCAGTTAAAAAAAATATAGAAGATTTAGTAAGCATTAAATTCAACATGCAAGTTAGTGAAAAAAATCAGATGAGAATAATATCTATAGTTCCTACATATGATAAATATACTTTTGTAGAAAAAATATATTTAACTTTGATATTTGAACTTAATACTTATGAAGTATTTTATATTCCAGAATATAAAAATATAAATAATGCGGACATTCAAGAAAAAATAAAAGAAATGGAAAGATTTAAACTAGTTGTAGAGAATGAAGCAACTAAATTTAAAAATGCTAAAATAGAAAGCAATAATAATATAAAAAAAGATGATGAGGAGGATATATCTAAAATTTCAAATGCATTAAAAGAATTACAGAGTTTGAAAGAGCAAGAAATATTAACAGAAGAAGAATTTAATGAAAAGAAAAAAGTATTATTGGAGAAAATTAAATAAAAATATTAAGACAGTATATTAACTGTCTTTTTTTATGTATTAAAAAAGGAGTTGGTTAAATGGCAGAAGAGTTTAAAATTAAGACCAGTATTGAACTTGATGACAAAAAGGCTAGGCAACAATTAGCATCATTGAAGACATCTGCAAAAGAAAATAATATAAAATTAAATGTAGAAATGAATACAGCATCTCTAAATAATTTGAAACAATTAGAGAACACATTAAAACAAATTAATAAACTTAGTAGAGAAACACAAAATGGATTATTTGGTGGAAAAGGTAGCTCGAATGGAAATATAAATAAGTTAACTTCTCAATATGATAACTTTAAGAAGAAAATAGAGTCTACTCAAAGACAATTAAAGAAATTTACTCAGACAAATATTTTAGACAATAAGCAAATAGGAGAAATTAACAAATTATCAGGAGAATTGAAAAGATTATCTAATATTAAATTAGGTGGTCTAAATTCAAAGGCTTTATCAGATTTATCAAATGTTCAGTCTAAGTTGGCTAATATGAAAATACCAGATATGAATACAAAAATGGCTTCTCAATTTAAAACTCTTCAAAATGAAGCTGGTAAATTAGCCAATAAAATAGAAACATTGGGTAAGTCTGGATATGCAGATACATCTAAACTACAAGCTTTATCAAATTCATTAAAGTCAATTCAAAATTTAAATCTTAAAAATCTAACTTCTAATCAAATACAATCAGAAATACAAAAACTAGAACAATTAAAAAATAAAGTTAAAGAAGTAGAAAATGCTACTAAAAATACTAAATTAGATGCTAAGTTCAATATGAATCTTTCCAAAGTAATTTCAGATTTAAATAGGCTTAGACAAAAATGTTTAGAATTGGGTCAATCAACTGCTGGAATTGATAAACTAGAAAAAGAATTAATGCAATTAAATGGGATGCCTCTAGGTCAAAAAGTAAAGGAATTAGATGCAATTAAAAATAGATTAAGCAACATGAAATCTAATTTCACAGGATTAGGAACTAGTGTAAAAGCAACAAATGGTTTCTTTAGTGATTTATATGGTTCGATGAGAACTTATACTCTAGGTAATATGATAGGTATGTCTATTACAAATGGTGTAAGAAATATTAAAACAACTATTGTTGAACTAGATAGTGCCTTAAGAGATATGATGAAAGTAGCACCTGATAATTTTGAAGGAACAAGTGAGCAATTAAAGAATGTAAAAAATGAAGCAATCTCAATAGGGAAAGATACGGCTAGAGCATCAGAAGATATAATTCAGGGGGCATCTAAAGCTCTGCAAACTGGTGTAAAATCCGTATCAGACAGTTTGAAGATAGCTAAACAATCAGCAGTTTTTGCAAATGTTGGTGATTTAGACCAAGAAACTGCCAATAAGTACTTAACTAGTGTCATGTCCGCTTATGGTGGAATGACAAAAGCATTAAAACCAATTAAAGATACTAGAGTTCAAATTAAAGGAATGAGTAAAGATTATGATAATCTTACAAAGTTTCTTGATTTATCGAACTATGCAGGTAATAATTTTGCAATAACAACTGGCGATGTAGGAGCTGCATTACAAAGAAGTGCAAGTATGTTGTCATCAGCAGGTGTTTCAATGGAAGACTCTGTTGCTTTGATAATTGGAGGAAATGAATCTGTACAAAATGCTAAACTTTTGGCGTGTTAAACAGAAATGTTTAATATTATAAGGGGGCAAAATCGGTGAAGGCTGAGATGTTACCACCGAGGTAAATTAAAAAATTAAAGGATTTTAATCACCGTAACGCATAGGAAATGAACCTATGCTATTTTTATGTTTGAAATAGTATAGAATAGAATTTTCCCACGAGTGTCCTCCATCTTAACAGATAGTGCTGAAGATGAAAATATATGCTGAACTTATACAAATAAGAAGTATAAGAACTATAGGATAAAAAGCCTATAGGATAACAATTTGGAAAAAGTAGGTACAGCACTCAAAACAATTGGTTAACAAAATAGCCCTTTTATATAGTGATATATAATTGAACTCAGAATATCAGGGAAAATCCTTAGAGCTTTAATTACCAAGCATTAGAGAAATCAAAATGTGGCATTGCTAATCACAGTGGTATGGTAATAAGATTAAAGATTGGATAATCCTGAGACACAGTCCTAAGTCAATTGATAAGGAAAGGTCGCAACGACTACCAATGAGTATCTTATTAAAGATAATGGTATAGTCTATTCCCATTTTTAAATATCTGGAAACAGAGGGTGTTAAAGATAAACATGAGTGGTATCAAAGCTTCCGCCTCCACAGGAGAAATTTCACTTAATAAAACAGCAAAAACTTTACAAGAAACAGCTAAAATAAATGTATTAGATAAACAAACTGGTCAGGTAAGAGATATGATGTCAATTTTAGATGAATTGGCAGAAAAGTGGCATAGTGTTGGTGAAGATGCTTTAACTAAAAATCAAAAAAGTGGTATTGCTGAAGCGATTTCAGGCAAAAACCACATCAATACATTTTTTGCGATAATGGACAATTGGTCTCAAACAAAGAAATTTCAAAACGCTTTTTTAAATGGTGATGTATTTGGCTCTGCTGAAAAAGAAAATGAGAGATTTATAAATTCAGCAGAAGGAAAGATTATAAAGTTAAAAGAAAGTCTAAAACAATTAGTTACAGATACCATATCTACTGATATGTTTAAGACTAGCTTAGATGGATTATCTGGAATTACTGGTGTTTTAAATGGTATAACTAAAGCAGCAGATAAAATGCATTTATCTCTTCCATTAGCGATAGGCACTTTATCATCTTTGTTTATGACAATCAAAGCATTAGGAACTGGAAAACCAATTACAAATTTAGGAGGGAGTATATTTAGTGCCTTTCAAAACAATAGAAAATCTGTTAAATTTAAGGACTTTGAAAGAGCTACAAAATTTACTAATCAATATACAAATGCTATAAATAAAAATACTAATGCTTCAAACAATAACGCTAAATCAAATGCTATTGTCAATAGAACCATAAATAGCCAAAATGGTATTGTAGGAAAGTATACATCAACAACTAACAGTTTAAAAAAGGCTACAGCTAAAGAAATAAAAATAAATGAAGACAGAACAAAGTCGTATGAAAAGTACAATCAAAAATTAAAAGTTGTATCTAAAAGTAGAAAAGATACAATTGGTGATGGACTTAGTAATATTGGTAAAGCATTTGCAGGAAGTAGCATTGTAAATTTTGGTAAGGGCATAGCAACTACAGTTGGAAATTCTTTAGTACTAACTGCTGCATTTGCAGGAGTAACTTTATTAGCTCAGGCTATGGAAAATTATGCTAACAGGGAAGAAAATGCATATCAAGCTAGAAAGAAAAATATACAAGCTTCAAAACAACAAATTAATTCATATGAAAGCCAAAAAGTTCAATTACAAGCACTTGCAGAAGAATATGATAATTTATCTAAAAAAGAAAATAAGTCTAAAGAAGATAATAATAGATTAAATGAACTAAAACAACAGATTGCAAAAATAAAACCAGATGCAGTTATAGGAACAGATGAAAATGGTATACCTATTTTAAAGGGTCGGGTTACTGATTTAATTGCTGAAATAGATAGAGCTATTAATGCAAAAGAAAGATTGATGTCCTATGATAAACATGATAATGCGAAAACTGCTGCTAAAAAATTAAATTCTCCAAGTAAAGATGTAAATAAAACTTTAGAAGAAAGAATGAGAGAAAGTGAAACTGGTAAGCTTGTAAAAATAGAAGAAGATTATACAGCAGAAGTTGAAAAGAATAAAAAAAGACAAGAAAAAGCAATCGAGAAATATAACAATTCAACTGGTAGAGCAAGAGACAAAGCTAGAAATGAATTAATGTCAGCTAAAGCAGAAGAAGAAAAAATATATTTCAAATATGATGAAATGTATAGAAATCAAGTAGATAAAATTCAAGGGTATTCAAAAGAAATAGGAGATGGAATATTTTCTAACATTAAGAATAAAACTCTTTATAGTGGATTAGAAGGCAATGATAAGTCTAATTTTGCTGGACTTGAAAGTTTATTTGATTTTAGTGAAGTTACACCAGATACTCTAGTAGACACAGAACAGGCAGTTAACAAATTGCTTACTGCTGTTAGAAGTGGAAAAGTTGATGTAGGAGATTTATCTAAAACTCTTAAAGATGCAAATGAAGAATTTGCTAGAACACAAGATATAGAAAAATATAATCAAACGATAGATAAAACAGCTAAGAGTATAGCTAAAGCAACTAATACTGATGCTAATATATGGGAAAATTTATTTGGTCAAGTTAATCCGAATGGAATTAAAGATATGACATCAATAAATACATTATTAGCGAAGTTTGGTAAGACAAAATTAGATTTAGCTAATGGTGATGAATTTGCAATGCAACTTCAAAATCAGTTTGATAGTATTCAGAATATATTAGATACAACAACAATAACTGGAGATGTAAAAGTTGATGCTAATATATTAACTGATATTAAAAATACTAAAGAAGTTCCTAGTCAAGTTAAAGGCATGATAGATTCCTTGTTAGGAACTGGAGCAAATTCTACTGATGTATTAAAGTTTACAATGGATGTTTTAATGGAATTACAAACTGGTGACCCAGATATAACTAAACTTCAAAGTGATTTAGATAGTAAATTTGGAAAAGGTAAGTTTACTATAACTCCAGAAATACTTTTGAGTGATGATTCAGGTCAAGCTAATGCAGAACAAATAATAAGTAACTTAAAGCAAAGATATGAGGAGCTTCCAGAAGAAGTTATTACAGTCATAAAAGCTAATCCTACTACAACATTAGAGGAAGCCGATTCAGTGAAAAGAATTTATGATAAATTTCCAGAAGAAGTAAAAACTATCATAAAAGAAGAAGGGGCAGATGAAGGTGGTAGAAAAATACTAGACTTAACCTCTAAGTATGCTGAAGTACCTTCAGAACTTAAAACTAAACTAGAAGCTGACGGAGTTGGATTAGAAAAAGCTGTTGAAGTATCAGATGTATATAAGAAAATTCCATCTGAACTTAAAACATATCTTATAACAGAAGCAGGAGATGCATTATACAATTCTGTTAGCGTAAAAGATGCCTTAGAACATATTCCAGAAAAAAAAATAACTGAGATATATTTAAAGCAAAATGAAGGAAAAGAAGGTGTCCAAGGGTTAATAAAATCATTAAATGAAATACCTATGGACAAAGATGTTAGGATTAATATTTACAAAGCATTATCAGAAGGAGATGTTGATGCTTTAGGAGATGCTATTAAGAGTTTACCTCCTGAGCAACAGGTTAAAGTCATAGCAGATATAGAAGGAGCTATGGGGAATATAGAGACTATAAGTTCTGTAAGTATTTCTAATAAGCTGTTTACTATAGAAGTCAAAGATTTAGCATCAGATACCATTGAATGGATTCAAAAAAAATTAAAAGAAATAAATGGTGACAAAGATAAAAAAGACCCTGTTAAAGAGGCTAAAGAATCTACTAAAAAGGTTTTAAAAGACAAACCGAATCCTAAAAGTGTTGCATTTTCAAGGGATAAAGAAGCCGAAAAGCTTGTTGAAGATATATTAAATACACCTACAACAAAACAAATTGAACTTAAATTGAAGAAAAATGAAGAACTTAGAAATACTTTGGATTCGTTTAAAGAGCTTGAAGGCAGAAATGATGTTAAATTAAAACTAGAATCATCAGGTGTTGAAACCGAACAGGTTAAAGTTTTTGCTGACATAGTAAAAAACCTTCCAGCAGATTCAACTTTTACTAATAAATTTATAACTGACAATGTTGATAGTTTAAAAAATTTAAAGGACTATGAAGCTGTACAAAAATGGCTCATGGATAATCCAACTGTAGCTATGGACTATAGTATAAATTTAAATGGTTTAGATGATTTTGATAAAATGAAATCTATATATGATGGATTAGAAGACAAAAAAGATAAAAAGGTATTTGCTGAAGTTATAATTAAAAATCCAGAAAAGGCTGAAGCATTTCAAAAACTATATGATAATGCTCCAGAGGAAACAAAAAGTAAGGTTGTTAATTTTGCTGTAGAAAATGCAGATGAACTTGAGAGAGCCACAAAATTATATGAATCAACTTCAGATGAACAAAAAAATCAAGTTCTTAATTTTATGTTAAATAATGAAGATAAATTATATTTGATAGAACAACTTTATAATGATTTTCCTGAAAGCAAAGATATTATAGCTAATTTAATAGTAAACAATCCTGATGCACTAGATGAAGTTGAAAATTTAAATGCTTTAGATTTAGACAAAGATGTAAAAATAAATATAATAAAATCACTAGCTGATGGAGATATTAATTCATTAATTGCTGAAATAGAAAAATTACCTCCTGAAAAACAAGTTGAAGTAATAGCAGCAGTTGAAGGAGCTATAAATGATATAGATAGTGTTGATAAAAAAACACTAAACGATAAATGGGCTAAACTTAAGGCCAATAATTCTGCTGCTTTAGAAACAATCCGTCAAACTGAAAATAAAAAACTAAATGATAAGAGTTTTACAATAACAGCACATCTTCGTACAGTAGGAACTCTTGGAGGAATTGCTTCTCAATTTGCAAATAATATATTAGGTGGATTAAAGGGTTATAGAAAAAGTGTACAATCCATAAATTCCATAGAAACTCCACAAGCAATTCCAGCAAATCTATCTCAACCTAGAGCATCAGAACCAGCACCAATAAGTGACGAAACTCCTGTAACAAAACCATCCTTATTCTCAAGAGCAGTATCAAGAGCTACATCTCCAATCAAAACTCTTACAGAAAAATTCTCTCGTATAACTAAAACTCCTAAGATAGCATTAGATACAAAATCTATTGATGCAGCAGTAAAATATAGTATTGATTTACTAAAAGAATTAGAAAATGCAATATCTAAAGTTACAGATAGAATATCACTTTTAGATAAGAAAATGAAATATGCAAGTGGAAAAGATAAACTTAAATATCTTGAAGAACAAAATGCTTTATATAAAGAAGAACTAACATTGTTAGACCAAAAAGATAAAGCACTTAACACTCAAAAGAATAGACTGAAAGATAGACTTAAAAAAGATTACAAGTACACTTTCTCAGATGATGATAACTTAACTAGTTATGAAGAAAAATTAATATCATTAGAAAAAGAATTAGAGAAATTAGATAAACAATCAGAGAGTGATAAAGGTAGCAAAAAGAGTGAAGAACGTAAGAAGAAAATAGAAGAAGAGAAAAAGGTTGTTGAAGAATATTTAAAGATTGCTTTTACTGAGATACCGAAAGTTGCAGATGCTCAACAAGAAGTAACAAATTCTCTTATAGAATCAACTCGAGCAGCAGAGGAATTTAAAAAAGAATTAAAAGAGATTGCTAGGGAGGCTGCTTTAACTTCAGCTCAAAAACATGTTACTGAAATACAAAACGAAATAGACTTAATAGACATTCTTATGAAAAATGCTGAAGGAGATGAAAAGTTAGACTTAATTGAAAAGAAAAAAGAATTATTAGCCAAACAAGCTAAGGAAATTAAAGATGTTATTAAAGTCTATGAAGATACTGCAAAAGAGTTAAGAGAAGGGTTATCAAAAGAAGGATTTGAATTTTCTGCTGATGGTAAAAACATAACAAATTATGAGCAACAATTAGCGTTTCTAAAAAATAATAAAGATGCAGATAAATATAAAGAAATAGCAGAAAATGCTAAGAAATATTTAGATTTACTTCTTAAAGATTTACCTGATGCTAATAATCAAATTAAGCAAAATAAAGAAGAAATAGAAAATTTAAATAAAGAGATTCAAGATGCTTATAAAGAACAGCTCAAAGAAGCTCAAAGTCTACAAGAGAAAATTAGAGACATGTATAAAAAAGAGCTTGAAGAGAGACTTAAAGAAATAGATAAGGAAACTAAAGCTAAAATTGATTCTCTTAAAAAGCAACAAGATGCTTACAATGATTCAAGAAAAGAAGCTAAATATCAAGATGATTATGAAGAACAGCAAGATATAATTGATGAGTTAAGAAAAAAAGAAGAGTCCCTTAAAAGAGATACATCTCTAAGTGGTCAGAAGAATCTTAAAGATTTACAAAAACAATTAAAAGAAGAACAGAAGAAATTACAGGATTTAGTACAAGACCATGTGGACGACCAAGTCAATGATATGTATGATAAGGAGTCTGACAGATTGCAAGAAGAAGCAGATAAGTTAAAAGAAGAATTAGAGAAAAAATACTCAGATGAAAACTTAGTTGATTTAATTAATCAAGCAATTTCAAGTGGTAAGTTTGTAGGTTTAGATGGAGAAGTTAAGAAACTTCAAGATGCCATTATCGAATACATAAACAAATATGAAGATGGTATGTTGGCAATGGGTTCTGTCACTAAACAAGAATGGGTTGATAAGTTAAAAGAAGGTAAAGAGACATTAGAAGATATTAATGACATATTAGATGAATTGGATTTAAGTAAATTTGCTATGCCTAATTATAATCCTCCTTCAAATTCTCGTTCAAGAAGTGCATCTCCAACATCAGCAGTTAATTTTAATTCACCATTCTTTGTTGTTCAGGGGAATGTAACTAAGGACACTATGAAAGACTTAGAGAAGTTTGGTAGAGATTTAGAGAATAGAGTATATAGAAAAATAGTAGAAAATATTAAATCATAGATTATTTATGTAGACAAAGGATTTTAAATAGAAATCCAGATTTTATTTCAAAAATAATATGTATATGGTATAATAGTAATATAAATGATATAAATTTATATCATAAAGACATAAAAAAAGAGACTACAAACTATTTGCTGTAGGGTGTCTCTTCATAAATAAGCTACGCATTAATTTGAAGTAGAATCACCTGAACTGCCATTCGGGTGATTCTTAATTTTTTGCAACGTTTTCTTAAACTCATCTATTTCTTTAAGGAGTCTATTCAAATTCTGAACCAACTTAATCAAACTGATTATTATAGTTGTAAGAAATGTTATTATCGTTAGCAAACAAATTAAATATTTCATAATATCATATCACCTCCCATCTTGATATGACATGGGAAGGCTTATGTAAATGAAGATTCACCCTAATAGTTTTTTATGTAGTCTCTAAAAATATTATACCATAAATTACCAATATGTTAAATTTAATATTATATTGACGACAGGAGTAGAATAAAGATATAATACAGATAACAGAAAATTTAAAAATTTTACATAAGAATTACTACTTATCTATGCCACCTTAAACAAGTGGCTCTTTTTCTATTCTGGTATATATTTAAGGAGGTGTTACAAATGATAAATAATATAGAAGATTGTAAGCTTCTTATTGAGACAGAAATAAGAATGAAAGATATAGATGAAAAAGAACTAATATCTCAAAGGGAGATTCTGAAAGACCTAAATATTAATGAAAAAGACCTTGAAGATATTGAAGTGAATTTTGAATAATGAAATGATTTATAATATACCTATTTTAAATATGTATTAGTTGATATCAGTAATCGTCTTTATCTAGTGATTTTTTATTTATTCAAGTGTAAACGAATCTGTTTTACAAAAAACGTATCTGTGGTATAATAAAAGTAAGGAATTTAATCTACTTAATACAAAGAGTGATTGTTTCCTTAAAGTTAATTAAAAATTAATTTATCTTTTGAAACCACTCTTATTGTGAACTGAGACCTTTATATCGGACAGTTAAAAA
>NZ_JAGWCX010000019.1:0-60459 GCF_020657775.1 Clostridioides sp. ZZV14-6345
CATTTCTTGTAAAATGGATAATTTATATTTATTTTAATTTTGTAAAATTTTCTGCTACTATAATTATAGGATGTAGCATATTAGTTGTCTTTTCTATTGATTTATACATTTCATATCGGTATAATAGAAAATAAATTGGATTATTTTGGTATATAATTATTTATAAAAAATGCTTATTTTTCTTTAAATTATCTGAAAATTTTTATTTTTATATTATAATTTTATTATTTTCTTTTCAAAATTATCCATTTTACAAGAAATGGAAACTTTTAAGATATACTTGTTTGCTAATAAATTATAATTAAATAGAGGTGTTTTAATGGGAGGAAACTTTTATGAGGAATTTACAAAAAAAATTAATGTTTTTTTTATTTATTTGTATAATTTTACAAATTATATATACAACACCAGTCTATTCTTTACACGAACTTTATAAAAACAACTCTATAAATAACTTTGAATCTATTATATTTAATAATCATTTTATTAGCAAATATGCGTTACAGATAATATTTACTATGACTATAGTATGTATAATACTTATCGTATATATAATATATGACAAATTAAATTTTAGAATTAAATTGCAAAAGACAGCATATACGGATAGTCTTACAGGAGCAAATAATATAGATAAATTTTTGATTGATACTAACAAAATATTATGTAAAAATACTCAAGCAAAATATGCTTTACTGTATATAGATATTGACAAATTTAAATATATAAATGACTTATTTGGATATGAAGTTGGAAATGAAATTTTACGGAATTTAACGAAGATTATTAAGAATAATACATTTGAAGAAGAAATGTTTGCGAGAATATCAGCTGATAATTTTACTGTAATTATGAAATACATAGAAGAAGAAGATATAACAAATAGGTTAGAGATTATATTTAAAGAATTAGATTTATTTAATAATAGCCAAGAGGAAAAATATAAGCTTGTTTTAAGCTGTGGAATCTATTTTATACTTCCAGAAGATAGAGATGTCAACTCGATAATAGATAGAGCTAATATAGCTCATAAAATGGCAAAAGGAGGACATAAAAGTTCCTATGCATTTTATGATAATAAGATTCATGACCAAGAGATAAAAGAAAAAGAGATGGAAAACACAATGTTTTCAAGTTTAGAAAATAAAGAATTCATTGTATACTTGCAACCTAAGATAGAACTTAATACAGGAGAGATACAAGGCTCAGAAGCACTTGTTCGATGGAAAAGTCCTGATAAAGGATTAATACCTCCAAATGAATTTATCCCATTTTTTGAAAAAAACGGTTTTGTCATAAATTTAGATTTATATGTGCTTGAAGAAGTATGTATGCAGCTTAGAAGATGGATTAATACAGGCATAAATCCAGTGACCATTTCAGTTAATGTTTCAAGAATACATTTATATTGTAATAATTTCATAGAAACATATAAAAATATAATTGATAAATATGAAATACCCGCAAAGTATATAGAGCTTGAATTAACAGAGAATATTATATTTGATAATTTTGATATTTTAATTGATATAATGAATAATTTAAAAGAAATAGGATTTTTAATATCTATGGATGATTTTGGTTCAGGATACTCATCATTAAATATGCTAAAAGAAATTCCTATGGATATTTTAAAGCTTGACCAAAAATTTATTATGGAAACTTATAATAGTAATAGAAGTAAAATAATTGTTACTAAAGTAGTAGAAATGGCAAAAGAGTTAGGTATGAAAGTAATATCAGAAGGGGTTGAGACAGAAGAACAATTTGAACTTCTAAAGGAAGTAAAATGTGATATGGCACAGGGATATTTGTTTGGAAAACCAATGCCAATTGAAGAATTTGAAAAATTGATTGTGTCCAGTTCAACAAAAGAATAGTTAATTTATCTTATAAAAAATTTAATAAATTGCATAAAAAATGAACTCTAGTATAGTGTTCATTTTTTTATGAGCTTTTTTATAAATTTGCTCAAAAGTAGTTGACATATAAACTGTATTATTATATTATTGTATTAAGTTATTAATACAATAATATAATAAGGAGGTATGAACATGGAGTGGGAACTTGATAATAATAAACCTATATATATACAATTAGTAGAACATTTAAAACTAAAAATAATTTCAGGAGAAATTAAAGTAGGTTCTAAACTAGAAACAGTGAGAGCACTTGCAGAAGATGCAGAAGTCAATCCAAATACAATGCAAAAAGCTCTAACAGAACTTGAAAGACAAGGCTTAGTTTATAGTCAGAGAACTAAAGGAAGATTTGTAACAGATGACAATGAAAAAATAAAAGCAATGAAAGAGGAAATAGCTAATGTGGAGATAAATACATTAAAGGAAACTCTAGAAAAGCTTGGATATGATAAAGATGAAATGCTAAAACTTATTACAGAAAATCTGAAAGGGGAATTATAAGATGGATAAAAATATAAATAATATTTCTCAAGATGGAATAGTTGAATTTAAAAGTGTAAATAAAGGCTATGGAACTAAGAATGTTTTGAAGAATATCGAGTTGAAGATACCAAAGGGCAAAATAGTTGGATTGTTAGGACCTAATGGAAGTGGCAAAAGTACAATGATTAAGTTAATGAATGGATTATTACAGCCTGATAATGGTGAAATTATGATAAATGGAATGAAACCATCAATAGAAACTAAAAAAATAGTTTCATATTTACCAGAAAGAACTTATTTAAATGATTGGATGAAGGTATCAGATTTACTTAAGTTTTTCTATGATTTTTATAGTGATTTTGATGTTAGAAGAGCAAATGAGATGATTAAGAGTTTAGATATTAATGTAAATGAAAGGTTAAAGACAATGTCTAAAGGAACTAAAGAAAAAGTTCAACTTATCTTAGTAATGTCAAGAAATGCAAGCATATATATATTGGATGAACCTATTGGAGGTGTTGACCCAGCTGCAAGGTCATATATACTTAAGACTATATTAAAAAATTATTCTGAAGATAGTACTTTACTGATTGCTACTCACTTAATCAGTGAAATAGAAAATATATGTGACGAGGTAATATTCATATCAAAAGGAGAGATAGTATTACAAGGAGATGTTGAAGCAATAAGAGAAGAAAAAGGGAAATCTATAGATGCATTATTTAGGGAGGAATTCAAATGTTAGGTAAATTATTAAAATATGAGTTAAAAGCAAGTGGAAGAACATTCATACCATTATATATAGCCATATTGATAGTAGCTGTATTTAATGGAATATTTATAAATACAAATATATTTCAGATACAAGGAATAGGAATACTGATATTAACAAGTCTTTTTATGGCATTAGGAGTTTTAACTGTTGTAGTTACAATTCAAAGGTTTAGAAAAAATCTTTTGGGGGATGAAGGTTATTTAATGTTCACTCTTCCTGTTAGCACTAGTTCACTTATATTGTCTAAATGCATAACAGCACTTATATATGCTGTGCTTAGTTTTATAGTTGTAGTATTCACTTTTGGAGTACTTATGCTTTCTAGTGCTTCTGGAATTCTCTTACCTGAAATTTTAGAGTTGTTTAATACTGGTTTTAAATTGATTTCTGAAAACTTTTTAGATATTTTATTATTAGTAGTAGCAATGTTTATTTCATATTTATCATTTATTTTGTTATTATATACATCACTTTCAATGGGACAATTGCCAAAATTTAATAAGCATAGAAATATAGTTGCATTTGCTTCTTTTATAGCTATAAATATAGTAATATCAACTATTAGAGATGTAGTTGCAAGAGCTTTGCCAAATGAAAATACGACATATCATATTTATCAAAGTCCTCATTTTATGCTTGCAATACTTGGTAGTATTGCAGTTGTGGTAATACTATTTTTCGCTACAAAATTTATATTAGATAAAAAATTAAATTTAGAATAAATATTTTTATAGGGAGCCATCTTTTGAGTAATATTAAAAGATGGCTCTTATTATTTATATAGTTAATTCATATATAAAATATGAATAAATCTTTATTTCTAGTTAAATATGTACATATATTGTATAATGAGATTGTATGTTAAATTTGAAGTAAATAATTGTATACTTGATGTGAGTAATATCAAAAAAATTTAAAGATATATAGATTTGAGGGAGAAAATATGAAAAGTTATACAAAGGCTAAGTGGAGTGTTTGGGGTATAGTTACATTTTCATTTGTTTTAGTCTTATTTTTAAGGATGTCAACAGCTGTTGTTTCAGATAATTTAGCAAATGAATTAGATTTTAATTCTATACAAATTTCAAATATAGCATCCTTTTGCCTATATGCATATGCATTTATGCAAATACCTGCAGGAATTTTAATTGATAAATATGGACCAAGAAAGATTAGTAGTCTTGGAATAATAATGGCAAGTTTAGGAACAATTTTATTTGGATTGATTCAAAATATAGAATTAGCATATATTTCTCGTATAATTGTAGGGGCAGGAACATCAGTAATATTACTTTGTATTTTAAAAATTCAAGGGAGATGGTTTAATAAATCAGAATTTGCTTCTGCAACAGCTAAATTTTCATTTGTAGGGAATTTAGGAGGAGTTCTTGCAACTTTTCCACTTGTGTTTCTGTCTGAACTTGTTGGTTGGAGAAATTCATTTTTATTAATAGGTATAATTGGTGTTGTAATTGGATGTTTTATGTATATTATTGTTAGAGATACACCAAGAGAGTATGGATTTAATGTAGATATAGATTCTTATAAAGAGTCAGAAAAGATTAATGTTATTGATGGAATCAAGTCTGTTATAAAGAATAAATCAACGTGGTATAACTCAATGATAATGTTCTCTTTTGTAAGTCTGACAAGTGCATTTACAAGTCTATGGGGAGTAAGATATATAATGGATGTTTATGGAGTGAGTAAGAGTTTTTCTGCATTTATAGTATCATTTTTTACATATGGATTTATATTTGGTTCAATAATTATGGATTTTGTATTTGCTAAAATAAGGTCTAGTAAGTTTAATATAATAAAATATGGAGCAATAATAGATTTGTTTATATGGCTTGTAATTGTAGTTGTATACCAAGTAAAACCACCAATTGTGGTTTTACCAATATCATTTTTTATTATGGGATGTATAGTTATGTCACATCTACAGGTTTTTAACGATGCGAAGTATAAAAATAAAGAAATTTATTCTGGACTGGCAACTAGTGTTATTAATACTTTTGAATTTATAGGAAGTGGCATTATTAATTTGATTATAGCCATCTCTTTACAAGTAAATTCATACAATATAGTTGATGGATATAAAAGAGGCTTTGTAGTATTTATAGTACTAAGTATTATAACTATAGTGTCATCCCGTATAGGAGTAAAAAATGACGATTTCAAGACTCTATAGTATTTTATTAATTAGTTTAATTTAGCATTATATTTTGCATATAACAAAGAGCGTATATTTATTTTAGATGTATAATTGGAATATAAATCTTGTTTACTATGTTTAAATGGTATTGTATTATATTAAATAGAAAATAAGAACTTTAAACTATAATATTGGTTCTAAAATATAATGTAAGGAGCTTTTTATGGACACGACAAAAATAGATGATATAAGCAAGTTAGATTTAAATAATCTAGATATTAATAAGATGGATATGGGAGGTATAATGGAAAGCCTATTAGAATGGGCCACTACAAGTGGAGTAAAGCTTATAATAGGTGTACTTATACTTTCTATTGGATTTAAAATAATAAAAAAATTTGTAAACCATGTTATGTTATTGCTTGGGAAAAAAGACATTGATTTGACTTTAAGAAAGTTTTTGAAATCTCTTCTTTTGAGTGTACTTAAAGTTGCTGTCATAATAATTGTTCTAGAATATTGGGGAATGAGTTTATCTAGTTTTGCTGCAGTGATAGCATCAGCAGGGGTAGCAGTAGGTTTAGCATTACAAGGTAGTTTATCAAATTTTGCTGGAGGATTTATTATACTTTTGATTAGACCTTTTAAAGTAGGAGATTACATAGAAGCAGCAGGCCATGGAGGAACAGTTGAACAAATAGGACTTTTTTATACACAATTGGTTACTCCAGATAATAAGCAGATACTTATACCTAATGGTTCTGTATCAAATGATAGTCTAATAAACTATTCATCAAAGAATACTAGACGAGTTGATTTAACCTTTAGTGTAGGATATGAAGATGATATATTGCATGTTAGAAGAGTTCTTAAAGAGATTGTTAATAATCATAAATTAATAATAAATGAACCAGAACCATTTATAGGGATAGTAGAACATGGAGATAATGCTATTAAATTTGCAGTTAGAGTTTGGTGTAAGACAGAAGATTATTGGACAATTTATCTTGATTTACTAGAAGAAGTTAAAGTTAGATTTGATGAAGAAGAAATTACAATTCCTTATCCTAAAATGGATTTAACATTAAAAGAATTAAAGCGAATTTAATTATTTAATTATGGTGTTTAAATTGAAGAATATCATATAGATATATTTATAGAATTTATAAAAAATTAATAAGTATTGTTATTTTATAAGTAAAAATATAAAAAAATGGGAGTGCCTCAAAATGAACTTTTTAGTTCATGAGGCACTCTTTTTGCATGAAATCAAATATATTTTTATTATTTCAACAATGAAAAAGAGGCTTATCTCTATTTTGAGACAGTAGCATTTTTTACGTAACTTTGATTTTAATAAATATAAATTTTAAAGTTTTAAAATTACTAAAATAGGAGGAATTTTTAATATAAAAGGGTAAATAAAGGGTTTAGAGGGCATAATATAGAATAAATTAATTATTTAAGGAGGATTTTTATGTGTAAAAAAACGTATTTATTAGTGGTAGGTATACTTATAGCAGGTTTATTAACTGCATGTAGTGGGAGTCCAAATACAGATTCAGGACAATCACAAGATAATACAAAGAAAGAGACAAATGCTTCAAATAGTGCTTTAAAAGATGAAAAAAATAATGAAAATTTAATGGAACAAGATTTTAAAGTACCGTACACAGATGCAATAAACATATTTAAAGATAAATATAAGGATGCTGACATAGTAGATTTAAGTCTTGAAAGAGATTTAAATAAATTTGTTTATACTGTTGAAGGTGTAGACGATAATAATGAATATAAGATGAAAATAGACGCTAATACAAAAGATGTACTGCAAGATAAAACAGAAAAATTGGATTCAGAAGATTTAAATGGAGTTGCTAGAAAAGAAAAATTAGATTTAAATGACATAATAACACCTCAACAAGCTATGGAAATTGCATTAAAAGAACAAAATGGAATAGTGAAAGAATGGAGTTTAGATAAAGATTTAGATGTTACTTTTTATAAAGTAAGAATAGATAAAGATAAAAATGAATATGACATAAAGGTAGATTCTAAAAATGGAACTATATTAGAGGTAGAAAAAGAAGATTAGAAGTTTTAGATTACTTTTAAAATAATTTCTTTTTTGAATAAAATTTGTTTAAAATATAACAAGCAGGGTATAAAAAGATTAAATAACTATTTTAGGAGGAGTACGGTATGTCATTGAAATCACTAAAAATAAAAGAAAATTTATATTGGGTAGGTTCGCTTGACCCTGATTTAAGAGTATTTGACATAATTATGTATACACCTTATGGAACTACTTATAATTCATATGTATTAAAAGGGACAGAAAAAACAGTTTTATTTGAAACAGTTAAAGATAAGCATTTTGACAATTATATTGAAAGATTAAATGGTTTAAATATAGATTTTGAAAAAATAGACTATATTGTTATAAGTCATACTGAACCAGACCATGCAGGAAGTGTTGAAAAGCTTTTGGATTTAGCTAAAAATGCAAAAGTAGTAGCTTCAGAAACTGCAATTAAATATCTTAAGGAAATCGTAAACAAAGACTTTGAATATGTTGCAGTTACAGATGGAGATACATTATCACTTGGAGGTAAAACTTTAGAATTTTTCTCTGTACCTATGCTTCATTGGCCAGATACTATATACACATATATAAAAGAGGATAAAACCCTTGTAACATGTGATTCATTTGGTAGTCATTATAGTAATGATAAGATAGTAAATACACTTGATGAAAATGAAGAAAAGGATTACTTAGATGCTTTGAGATACTATTATGATTGTATAATGGGACCATTCAAACCATCTATGGTAACTGCTATAGAAAAGATAAAAGATTTAGATATAGATACTGTATGTCCAGGTCATGGTCCAGTATTAACTGAAAATCCTAAAAAAATTATAGACCTTTATTATAATTGGAGTGTAAATGAACAAATAAAGTTAGAAAAAGAAGTTACAATTTGTTATGTTTCTGCACATGGATATACAAAGATTATGGCAGAAGCTATAAAATCATATATTGAAAAAAATAGCAATTATAAAGTAAATTTATTTGATGTAATCGAGCATAAGCAAGAAGAGATTCTAGCAAAAATAGCAGTATCACAAGGTGTATTATTTGGAACACCAACAATATTAGGAGATGCATTAAAGCCTATTTGGGATATATTAGTGTCCTTAAATCCAGTTCTTCATGGTGGAAAAGTTGCTTCAGTATTTGGCTCATATGGATGGAGTGGAGAAGGTATCGAAAATGCTATGGAGAGAATAAATCAGCTTAGAATGACAGCGGTAAAACCTTTTGCTGTTAACTTTAAACCATCAAGTGAAGAGATTGATAAATTACATTCTTATACAGGTAAATTTTTAGATAAGTTAAATTCTACTTTTGGAAGTAAAAAGAAGACTAAGAAATTTAAGTGTGTAATTTGTAATGAAGTATTTGAAGGGGATAGTGCTCCTAGTGTATGCCCTGTGTGTGGAGCTAAGGAAGACCAATTTATAGAAATTGAAGAAGATGAAGTTACTTTTAGAAAAGATACTGATGAATACTTTGTGATAGTAGGAAATGGAGCAGCTGGTTTTTATGCAGCAGATGCCATAAGAAAAAGAAATAAAACTTGTAAGATAACTATGATTTCTAATGAAGAAGAGTTAACTTACTATAGACCTGCACTTTCTGATGGTATAAATGAAGAACTTGGTTCAGATTTCTATATGGAAGATAAAGCTTGGTATGACGAAAACAATATAGTAGTGATATTAGGAACAAATGTAGATAAATTAGATGAAGTAAATAAAACTATTATAGTGAATGATGGAGCTATTAAATTTGATAAGCTTGTAATAGCTACAGGAAGTAGAAACTTTATACCACCAATTAAAGGTCATGATTTAGAAAATGTGTTTACTCTTAGAAATATAAAAGATTTATATAGTGTGAAGGAAGCACTAGAAAAATCTAAGAAAGTTGTAGTAATTGGTGGAGGTTTATTAGGACTTGAAGCTGCATGGGAATTTAGATTGAAAGGTTTAGAAGTAGTAGTAGTTGAAGCAATGGATAGTATATTATCAAAACAGCTTGATAAAGAAGGCAGTAAAATATTAGAACAATGTGTAAGAGATACAGGAATAGATGTAAGACTAGGTGTAGCAGTTGATGGTATTGAAGGTGATGGAAAAGCTCAAAAAGTTATATTTAAAGACGGAGATAGTATCGATTGTGATATGGTAGTATTTTCAATTGGTGTAAGAGCAAACACTCAAATGGTTCAAGATACATCTGTAAAAGTTGACAGAGGTATTGTTGTAGATAAGACATTACAGACAACTATTAAAGATATATATGCTTGTGGAGATGTTGCACAAGTGGAAAATACTAGTTTAGCAATATGGCCATCTTCAGTAGAAATGGGAAAAATAGCAGGAGCAAATGCAAGTGGAGATAATTTGACATTTGAAAGTGATGTATATCCAGTTTCATTAGATGCAATGAATGTAAAAGTATTTAGTATTGGTAATATACAAAATTTTGATAAAGAAATTTCATCAAAAGATGAAGGAAAAAGAATATATAAAAAATTATTCATGAAAGAAGGCTCATTAGTAGGAGCTATACTTATAAATGATTTAAGTTGTACTGTTAAATTGATAAGATTAATATCTGAAAAAGGTGATTTTGAGGATATTATGAAGGCAGATATACTATAATTTAAATATACCAGAACAAAAAGTCTTAAAATATGACAATTCATATTTTAAGACTTTTTTGTTATAATATATAATAAAATAATTATACATTAACTGTAAATTTATATAGATTGTTTATTTTTTAATATTAGATTCATTTTTTTAGATTGGTATATAATAAAAACATGCAGTATATAATAATAGTTAAAGTTAAAAAAGGGGAAAAGCAGTATGCAGTATATACAAGAATTACTTGATTTGACTCAAAATTATTGGGCATTAGCCACAATAATTGGTTTGTTAAGTGCATTTATAGAAAGTTTTATACCAGCCCTACCGCTTGTGGCTATAGTTACAGCAAATGCTGCAATACAAGGATTATTGCTTGGATGTTTGTTATCTTGGATTGGCTCAGGTCTTGGGACAACTTCATTATTTTTATTAATAAGTAGGTTTAATGATAGCAAGCTTTTTAATAAGCTGAGAAATCGTAAAACTGAGAGAGCGATAAGTTGGATGGATAAACAGGGATTTAAGTTATTATTTATAGCGTATGCCTGTCCATTTATGCCTGGTTGTTTAGTTACTATCGCATCAGCTTTTGGCAAAAAAGATGTAAAAGATTTTGTACCAGCAATGTTGGCAGGGAAATTTGTAATGTTTATAGTGATAAGCTATGTAGCAAGTGATATAGAGGGCTTTATAACAAGTCCTTTAAAGATAGCATCATTTATATTATTGGTGTTTTTGTCATGGAAGATTGGAAATAGAGTAAATAAAAATCTTGAAAATCATAATTATGATTTTCATCATAAAAAACATCACAATGACAGAGATAATAAAAAGATTTAACTTGTTCAAAATAAAAAGTATCTTAGAATGATTTAGTACTCAATCATTCTAAGATACTTTTTATTTTTTTGTGTATTAAGATATAAAATTTTTTATGACTCCTGTAAGGTAAAATATACAAAACTTATTTGTACTTAGTTTGAAATATTGTTATTTGTTATTTATAGGACTATAATAAAATATAAAATTGATATCCAATCAAAAAAATAACTATGAAGTTTAATAGCTTAGATATGAATTTTTCTGTTTTTGAGTTAGTTTTTATAGGGAGTAAAGAAATGTTTATGGTAATGGGATAAAACAGTTCAATACCTTCTTTAGTAATAAGGTCAAGACACAGGTGAGATAGATATCCTATTACAAATCCACTGGACAAACATGAAAAAACTATATTGTTACTAGTGAAGATTGTCAAAGATTTAAAAAAACTATAAATAAGTAATAAGGCAATTAGACTATGAGTAAATCCTCTATGTCTAAACTTGTTTCCAAATAATTTGTAGATTAATATAAATTTTTTACTTATGTAAGAACCTCTCATATCTATATCTGGAAACAAAGAACCTAAATATGCAAAGTAAATATAAACTATAATCAATACTATTTTATATGCAATATCATATTTAACTAGATATATATTGTTTATTAAGGGGAGTATCAAAAGTGCAAATATATAGCCTCCCCTTTCATGTGTTTCTTTTATCATATAAAAATCCTCCTGAATCGTCACTATAAACATTATACTGGTAAATTTAGACTATCTTTTATTATATTATATAGCAAACATAAGTTTTTTTCAAAAGGATTTTAATATTTAATTAATCTTGAGATTTTAAATTTTTATAATTTTCTAAAGCGCCATTCCAATTTACTACATTGAACCAGTTGTCAATGTATTCATTTCTTCTATTTTGATACTTTAAATAGTAAGCATGCTCCCAAACATCAAGACCTATTATAGGAGTTAGGTTTTTACTTATAGGGCTATCTTGATTTGGAGTAGTCATAATAGATAATTTACCATCTTTAGTAGCTACAAGCCAAGCCCAACCAGAACCAAAAACATCTAAAGCAGCTTTTTGGAATTCTTTTTTAAAGTTTTCAAAAGAACCAAAATCTCTGTCAATAGCTTCTTTTAAAGATTCAGAAGGTATAGTTTTTTCAGGAGTCATTATATCAAAAAAGAATTTGTGATTATAAGCACCACCTGCATTATTTCTTACTGTTGTAGCAATATCTTTAGGCAAAGAGTCTAAATTTTGCAACAATTCACATAAAGAGTAATTATAAAGCTCAGGATATTTTTCAAGAGCAGCATTTAATTTATCAACATAAGCTTGATAGTGTTTATCATGATGCAATTTCATAGTTTCTTTATCTATATAAGGTTCAAGTGCATCATATGCATAAGGTAACGGTTTAACCTTAAATTTGTTATTTTCGGGTGTAAAAGCAAATGAAGTTATACACTGTGAAATTATAAATAAAGACATAATAACTGGTATTATCATTTTTTTCTTCATAAAAATCACCTCCTAATATAGTATTTCTAGAAATAAAAAAAATATGAAAGATTAACAGATAATTTATAAAAATTTAATAGTAATTTAGTTTTAAATTGAATAAGTTTTGAAGTCAAAGACAAAACTATGAAATATAGAATAAGACCAAAAGTCAGGAAGGAATTTTGATGATATGGATGGCAATATTTCAATTTATTATAAAGGAGATATATCTAAAAAAGAAAATATTAAATTTAAAATGAAAGAATCCGTAAATAATATAAATAATACAAGAATTTCTAGTAGGATAGAGTCTAAAGATGAGGAAAAGACTTTTAATTTTGAGAGATTTAATGTAATCAATGTTATTTATGGAAATAAACCGTTTGAAAAAGATGGAAAAGTTATTGTTTTTAATGGAAATATATATAATTGTCATGAAATAAAAGAAGAATTAATTAAAAAAGGACACAATTTTACTACAGATGATGATATTGAAATCTTATTAGCATCTTATATAGAATTTGGTAAAAATTGTGTACATAAGATTAAGGGAATGTTTAACTTTATAATCTATGATAGAGAAAATGAAAGTATATTTGGAGCAAGAGACTTATTTGGGATAAAACCACTTTATTATATAAATAAGGAAAAAGCAATAATTTTTTCTTCAGAGTATAAGTTTATACTTGAATATATGAAAAATTTAAATATAAATGAAAGAAGTTTACAAAGTTATTTTTCATTTCAGTATGTACTTCCTGAAGATACTATGATACAAGGAATAAGGCTGATACCAGCAGGTCACTATTTTAGGGTAGAAAATGGCATACTATCTTTAAAGAAATATAACAAACTTGAATTTAGAAGTAGTACTAAATTTTTTTATAATAAAAATCACTTAGGCAATAGAGATGTGAGTGAGGAAGATGTAAGAAATGTGGTAGTAGATTCAATAAGAAATCATATGGAAGATAACAAAGCAATTGGAACATTTCTGTCTGGTGGAATAGATTCATCTATTATAACCACTGTAGCTTCACAAATTAATCCAAATATAAAATCTTTTTCTGCAGGTTTTAATGTTAAGGGATATAGTGAGTTGGAAGTAGCAAAGAAAACAGCTGATAAGTTAGGTATAGAAAATATACAGATTAATATAACTCAAGATGAATATATAAAAGCATTACCAAATGTAATTTATTCCTTGGATGACCCCGTAGCAGACCCTTCAGAAGTAGGTCTTTATTTATTAATTAAAGAAGCCAGCAAACATGTTAAAGTAGCTCTGTCTGGAGAAGGTGCAGATGAATTATTTGGAGGATATAATATATATAAGGAATATAATAGTATGAAATCAGTTGTAAACTCACCCACTTATATTAAAGGTATGTTAGGAAGAGTTTCAGAATTTATGCCAAACATCAAAGGAAAAAATTATCTTTATAGAGCTACAACGCCATTAGAAAAAAGATATATAGGAAATGCAAAGATTTTTGAAAATAGCGAAGTAAAAAGATTCTTTTTTAAGTATAAAGAGAAGTATATATATGAATATTTGTTGTCTAATTTGTATAGAGAAGCACAAAAAAATAATTATGATTATATAAGTAAAATGCAACACATAGATATAAACACGTGGCTTCAGGGTGATATACTTCAAAAAGTGAGTAAACTTTCTACATCTGAGCAACTTGAAGTTAGGGTTCCATTTTTGTATAAAGATGTATTTGATGTCGCAAAAAATTTGAGAACGGAGCAAAAAACAACTAAGAATAATACAAAAATTTTACTTAGAGGGTCATTTAGGGATATAGTTCCAGAACACGTCATTCAAAGAAAAAAATTAGGGTTTCCAACACCAATAAGAGTTTGGTTAAAAGATTCTTTAGGAGATATTGTAAAGGAAACTATTTCTAATTCAAATGTAGATGAATTTATAGACAAAAAATATATAATAAAACTTTTAGATATGCATCTTAAGGGTCATAGAGATAATTCAAGAAAAATATGGACTATATTTACATTTTGTCTATGGCACCAATTATTTATTGAGCATAAAAATATCGAGTATTAATCTTGCTCTTAATATTAGATAGAGGGCGAAAACATACAGTGTTTTCGTCCTCTTGATTATTATAGAGTAGGGCAGGGAAGACTTTGCTTATTCAGTTTACTATTTCAATAAAATTATTGGCAAACATTTTGACAAGATTACTTTCTACTGCTAAATTTAAGTTTTGTCCATCATCATACCCAGCAGAAATCAATCCTAGTAAGTTTCCAAACATATCTAAAAGAGCTCCTCCAGAACTACCACTAGAGATTGGAGCTGTAAATTGTATCATTTGAACTGTTTCAAAATCACGAAAAGCTGAGATAATTCCATCTGAAACTGTATTAAAAAGACCTAAAGGGCTTCCAATTGCAACTATTTTTTGACCTCTTACAGGTTTTTTACTGACTTTAACAGGGATTGGCTTGCATTTTCTATCAACTTTTATCACAGCTAAATCATAATCTGAATGGTATTTTATGATTTGATAAGATGTATAAACTTTATCATCATTTTCAAATCTAACTAAAAATGAATAACCATCATTAACTACATGAAGATTTGTAAGTATATAACCTTCATTATTTATTACTACTCCAGAACCACTCTTAAATGGCTTATCTTCACTATTGCACACAACAATCATAACAACAGAAGCTGATAACTTTGCAAGTTCTTCATAGGAAAGTTCTGCTTCTTTACCCTGTATAGGCTTTTTAGATATCAGATTTATGTTAATAAGTGTGTTTTCGGAGTTAGGCCTATCTGTAGAGGTGTAAGTTTTATTGGTGTTTTTATCATAATTTATATTTGTAATAGGTCTTTCAAAAGGTATCTCTAACATATTTGAATTCTTCCTAGAAAGTTCAAATAGAGTAGAAAATTTTGAACATTCAGGATATAAATCAAGAATATCCTTATGTGGATTTATATATAAAATATCACACCCAAGCTGTGATAAAAAATATAAGAAAAAAAGTTCTTGTCTCTTGATATTTCCAAAGTACACTATTTTTGGTGAAATATTAGTTTTTACTTTATTATAAAATAATTTAGGTAGAAAGTATTCTATCCAGCACAAAAGTTTAACTGCAAAGTTTTTGACAATAGAAGGTGTTGAATTTGTCACACTTGTGGAAAATAAATCTAGTGTATTTTTAAATGCAATCTTTTTAGTCCAATCTAAAGTATCATTTTCTATCTTACATGGAAAGTCAATATTATATAAATCCCAACTATTAAATTTAGTTCTATCATAAATCTTAAAAATTTTAAGCATATTATCTGTTTGTGTTTTGTCAAAATTTATGTTTAAGTTGCTAAGTCTAATATAGGGAATTGTAGGATTATTAAAAAAATAAGTATCTATATTTTTAATTTTTTCTATGTACTCATCAATTGAATCGTCAACACCTATATATCGTGTAAAATAGACTTCTTTAATATATGAAGAACTTTTATTTGTATAGCTAGTATTAGACATGAATTCAATTAGAGGTTCATTTGACTTTTTTATTAAAATTTTTAATGGTTTAATAGTACAAAGCATATTTTTTCTCCTATAAAATAAGATGATATAATCTATTATAAAACAACTTAAAACAATATAGTACAATAATTTTGTAGTTTCAAAATAAAATGTGTACTTGTTCATATAAATGATATATAATTACATATTAAACATAGCTTTTACACATTTAATAAAGTATGTAAAATCTATGTAAAAAGTAAAAAATATAAACATATTTTTAATTATATTTTAAAGATATCAAGCAAGTTTTCTTCACAAATGAATAAAAAATGTTATAATATGATTAAAGAAAAAGATAAATAATTAGCAAGATTTGTTTAGCTAAAATTAACAAGGGAGCGATAAATTATGGGTATAACATTATCAAAAGGCCAAAAGGTTGATTTAACTAAAGGAAATCCAGGCCTTAAAAATATTTTAGTAGGTTTAGGATGGGACACTAACAAGTATGATGGTGGATTTGACTTTGATTTAGATACAGCAGCATTTTTAACAGGAGCAAGTGGAAGTGTCACTAATGATGGAGATTTTGTATTTTACAACAATTTAAAACATACTTCTGGAGCAGTTGAACATCTAGGTGATAACAGAACTGGTGAAGGTGATGGAGATGACGAACAAATAGTTGTTGATTTATCTAAGATTCCTGGAGAAATAAGCAAGATTTCTTTTACTGTTACAATTCATGATGCAGCAGAAAGAAGACAAAATTTTGGACAAGTAAGTAATTCCTATATAAGAATAGTAGATAAAGATACAAATGAAGAGTTAATAAAGTATGAATTAGGAGAAGATTTTAGTATAGAAACAGCTATAGTAGTAGCTGAAATATATAAGCACAATGGAGAATGGAAGTTTAATGCACTAGGTTCTGGTTTTGAAGGTGGTCTTGCTGCACTATGTGGAAATTTTGGAATAAACTTATAATTTCAAATATAATAATAAACTAGAGGGGGATATTTTCCATGGCTATAGTATTAAAAAAAGGACAAAAAATTGATTTAACTAAGGGAAATCCAGGTCTTAAAAATATAAAACTTGGACTAGGCTGGGATACAAATTCATTTGATAGTGGCTATGACTATGATTTAGATGTAAGTGTTTTCATGGTTGGAGAATCTCAAAGAGTTGAAAACGATGAAGATTTTATATTCTATAATAACTTAAAACATCCATCTGGAGCAGTTGAACATTTAGGTGATAATAGAACTGGTGAAGGTGATGGAGATGATGAGGAAATATTAGTGAATCTAGAGTCAATGCCAAAGCATATACAAAAGATAGCTGTAACAGTTACAATATATGAAGCTGCTGAAAGAAGACAAAATTTTGGACAAGTAAGCAACTCTTATGTAAGGGTTTTAAATTCTGAAAATGATGAAGAAATATTAAGATATGACTTAGGTGAAGAATTTAGTATAGAAACTGCAATTACAGTGTGTGAGATATATAAGTATAATGGTGAATGGAAGTTTAGTGCAGTTGGAGCAGGATTTGAAGGTGGTTTAGAGGCACTTTGTAGAAATTATGGCTTAAATGTTTAATTTAAGTAATATAATATATTAAATATAAATAACCTATACAAATAATGTATAGGTTATATTATATAAAATTTTGTGGAGGTTTAGTATGTCGATTAATTTATCAAAAGGTGATAAAATAGATTTAAAAAAATCTAACCCGGGACTGAGCAACATACTTGTAGGTCTAGGATGGGACCCTGTGCAACAGTCAGGTGGAGGATTTTTTAAATCGTTATTTGGTGGAGGACAAGCTGATATAGATTGTGATGCATCTGTATTTATGCTTAATCAAGAAGGTAAATTAAGTGGAATCAAAGATTTAATTTATTTTGGAAATCTAAAAAGTGCCTGTAAGTCAGTTTTGCATACAGGAGACAATCTAACTGGTGAAGGTGCAGGTGATGATGAACAAATCCTAGTTAATTTGGATAAAGTTCCATCAAATATTCATAAATTATTATTTGTAGTAAATATATACAATTGTGTGGATAGAAAACAACACTTTGGCATGATAGAAAACGCCTATATAAGAGTTGAGGACCAAAGTAATAAGAAAGAGATAGCAAAATATAATCTATCTGATAACTATTCTGAAAAAACTACTCTTATAGTAGGAGCTATATACAGAAAAGATGGAAGTTGGCAATTTAAAGCAATTGGCGAAGGAACAAAAGATGCGGGTCTTAAAGAAGTAATGCAAAATTTAGACAGGATTGAGTGTGCATATGGAATTTAACAATGATATCAAATATTATAATGTAAATAAAGAAGAAGTGACAACAGACTTATCTGTTAATCCTGAAAAAGGTTTATCAGAATCAGAAGTCAAGACTAGAAGAGAAAAGTATGGCTTAAATGAATTTACCCCAAAAGAAGAAGGAAGTTTTTGGGATGATTTAAAGGAAAGTTTAAGTGAGCCAATGATAGTTATCTTGATTATTGCGGCAGTAGTAAGTGCGGTAATTGGGGAAACTCATGATGCAATAGGGATTGTAGGTGCTATAGCAATAGGTATAGCAATAGGTATGATTACAGAAGGTCGCTCTAAGAAAGCGGCAGATGCCCTTTCTAAATTGACTGAAAACATAGAAGTTAAAGTATTGAGAGATGGGGAAGTACATCAAATTTCTAAGAGTGAATTGGTACCAGGTGATATAGTATATATTGAAACTGGTGACATGGTACCTGCTGATGGTAGACTTATAGAAACTATAAATCTTAAAGTCAGAGAAGATATGTTAACAGGAGAATCTGATGATGTATCTAAAAAGTGTGATGTAGTAGTTTCTATGGAAGAAATAGAATCTAAAGGAGCAGTAGTAGTACAAGAGCCAATACCTGCGAAACAAATAAATATGGTGTTTGGTGGTACACTTGTAGCTTATGGTAGAGGAACTCTAGTTGTAACTTCAATTGGAGATAGTAGTGAAATGGGTAAAATTGCTCAAAACTTATCAGAAACAGATGAGCAAACTCCACTTCAGATAAAACTTGGAAACTTAGGTGGTTTGATAGCCAAAGTTTCTAGTGCAGTAGCAGGATTGTTATTTATATTTATGGTTTTCCAAATGGTAAGTAAAAATGTATTAAATGTAGACATGTCTGGAATATTACCATTTTTAGAATCAATAGACCCTGTTAAAACAGCATTTACAGTATGTGTTGCATTGATAGTTGCAGCGGTACCAGAAGGTCTTCCAACTATGATAAATATGACACTTGCAATAACAATGCAAAAAATGGCTAAAATAAATGCATTGGTTACTAAAAAAGAAGCTTGTGAAACTATAGGTTCTGTTTCTGTGATATGTTCAGATAAAACTGGTACATTAACTGAAAATAGAATGACTGTAGAAGTTGCATATATTGATGGAAGATATATTGAAAATTCAGAAGAGGAAATAAATAGTTATTTTGAAGAAAACTGTATGATAAACTCTACAGCTGATGTAGAGCATAATGATGGTGATATTAAGTATTTAGGAAGTGCTACTGAATGTGCATTGCTTTTATACTACAAAAACGTAGACTATAGACAAGCTAGAAAGAATTCTAATATAGTAGCTCAAAATCCTTTTACTTCTGATTCAAAGAGAATGACTTCTGTTATAGGTCAAGATAATAATCATGTACTATTATCAAAAGGAGCACCAGAAGTCCTACTTGAGCTATGTTCACATATCCAAAGAGGAAAAGACGTAGTTCCATTAACTGAAAACATAAAACATGAGATTTTGGAAGAAATAAAGAAATTACAAATAAAATCAATGAGAACTTTAGGGTTTGCATATAAAGAAATCTCAGAAGCTGAAGAAGAAGCAGCAGTAACTGCTGAAAGTGATGCTATGAATGTAAGTGCAATGGAAAGTAATTTAGTATTCAGTGGATTTGTTGGTATAAGAGACCCGCTTAGAAAAGATGTTATAGAGTCTGTAAATACAGCAAACAAAGCGGGTGTTTCTGTAAAAATGCTTACAGGAGATAATATAAATACAGCAAGAGCTATAGGTGAAGAATTAGGTTTATTAAAAAATAATATGAGAGTAGTTGAAGCTTCATATATAGATACTTTAGATGATGAAGAGTTAAAGCAAGAGATGCAAACTATATCAATTGTTGCAAGAAGTAAGCCAGATAGTAAGATGAGAATAGTTTCAGCTCTACAAAAGAGTGGAGATGTTGTTGCAGTAACAGGTGATGGTATAAATGATGCTCCGGCGCTTTCAAAAGCAGATGTTGGTATAGCAATGGGTATATCTGGTACAGAGGTATCTAAAAACGCAGCAGATATAATTTTAACTGATGATAGTTTTAGTACTATTGTAAAAGGTATTAAATGGGGTAGAGGAATTTATGATAACTTCCAAAGATTCGTTCAGTTCCAATTAACTGTAAATGTAATTGCCTTTTTAGTGGCTATAATATCTCAGGTTATGGGACAAGAGATGCCATTTACTACAATACAATTATTATGGGTAAACATAATTATGGATGGTCCACCAGCACTAGCATTAGGTCTAGAGCCAGTTAGAGACCATGTATTAAATAGAAAACCTGTTGATAGAAAAGCCAATATAATTTCTAAATCAATGGTGTATACAATAGTATTAAATGCATTCTATATAACAGCAATACTAATGTTACAATCTACATTTAACTTCTTAGGAGTTGATGAAGCTCATAAGGGAACTGTAATGTTTGCATTATTTGCTTTTAGTGCATTATTTAATGCATTTAACTGTAGAGAATTTAATGCAGATAGTATTTTCCCTAACTTTACACACAATAAATTAGCACTACAAATAATATTATTAACAGGAATTGCACAAGTAATATTTACTCAGCTATTCCAAGATTTCTTTAACTCTGTAGCTATGGATATTATGACATGGGTAAAAGTTCTATGTGTAGCAGCAAGTGTAATTGTAGTTAATGAAGTTGTAAAATGTATAATAAGACTGGTAAAACCAAAAAAGACTGCTTAAAATAAATTTTTTAGAAGATAGAAGATAACAGACTGGCTCAAAATATGTATTTTGAGTCAGTTCTGAATAAACATTTAAATTGGGAGGATAATTATGGGTGACTCAAAGGTATTTGAAAAAATATTCTCCAGCCAATCAGATAGAGGAAATTACACTCCTTCAAAAGGATATCTAAGTTATTTTATTTCATATATTGGTTTAGAAGATGAAATTTTGTACAATCTCGAGATATTTAAGACAAAACAAAATATTGATAGTAAAAAAAATATTGCTTTATTTACTGATGCTATAGCAAATCCTAGTGATTTTGATATTATAAATTATTTTAAAAATGGACTTAAAAAATATAGAAGTAGCATGGAAGATGTAGATATAAATATTTTAGGATTTGAAGAACTTGATTATAAAATAAAGCAAGCAATAGATAGAGTGTTAAAAGATGAAGAAAAAGAATTTACTAATGATAGAGTGAAACAAAATTTTATAGTGAAAATAATGGCATGGATAAAGACATATATCGGTGCTTTAGATATAAATAAAAATGAGGCTCCAAAAATAATATTTTATGGAGATATAAAAAAGCATGAGGTTTATTTACTCTTGATATTGTACTTGGCAGGCTTTGATGTTTTATATCTTAATCCAAATTCAAAGAGTAATATAGAAATTTTAAACTTAAAAAAATACAATATAGAGTTTGAGGAAGCTAACATAATAGAAGCAAAAGTTTCTTTTGAAGAAAGGGTCATTTTAGGAGAAAAAATAGATAAAGGTTCTGTAAAAAAAGCTTTTACTGTTGGAGTAGAAGCATCAAAACGTATAAGTGAAGAATTGCTAAATGATGCAGGATTTATAAAACCTTGGCAACTTCAAGACAGAAAAATAAAAAATTTGCTTCTAAGTTCAACTGTTGATGAAATATCAATATACTGGAATCAGCCACTTAAATTAAGACCAGGATTTAAGTTTAATGATACTATCGTAGAAGCTCCCAATTTTCTTTCTAAGATTAATGGAATATATAATGATAAAAATGAATATATTAAGTTTTTAGACTTATTAAGAGATTCGGAAAGTTCAACATTTATTGAATTTAATGGAGATATAGATAGATTTTCAAAAGAGTTTACAAGAGAAGCTTTTAGTTTATCTTTTTTATTGGATTCAAAAGGTGTCATAGATAAAAGTTCTGTTTTAAATAATAAAGATTATTCCATATCGACACTAGCATTAAATCAACAAATTATGATTTTAGAAAAAGTGGAGGAATTATTAGAAGGAAGCATGTTCTTGAATGGTCTAAGTGGAGAGGACAAGATAAAAGGTCTATTTACAGTACTTCATATGGATAAGAAGTTTGTTCACATGATGAATAATTTTGATTATTCTCTTATAAATCCAAAATTGATTGTATATATGCACAAGAGTATTGTATTTGATAAAGAAATAGTTTTTCTTATGCTTTTACTTAGTAAAATTGGATTTGATATTATTATTCTATGTCCAGGAGGAGAAAATAATATAGAGAATGTTATAAATAACCAATTGATTGATATACACAGATTGGATAAAATGGTATATGACCTTAAATTAAGCTCAATTGAAAATGATATACCTTTACTTAAAAAAATTTTTGGAAAGAGGAGACGATTTTAGATGGGGATAAATATAAATAGTTTTTCAAAAGATAAGAATTCCGTAGAGGTTACTGATAATTTGCCTACAGCAGTTCAAGAAGAAAATTTCGATATAATGGAATATACAAATAATAAAAAAAATGAACTAAGAAAGTCTAAAGAAGTTGAGGCATTGACCTCTCTTATAGAAGTAGAAAATCCAGATACAATTTTACAGTTTGGTAGAAAAGCATCTGAAGGAGTAGCAAGAGTTTCTGATAGCCTTTTAAACACAATAAAATTGAATAGAAATGAAGAAAATTCTAAAATGTTGGTTCATTTAACTAAAATAATGGACAAGTTTGATTTAGACGATTTTCAAGAAACTAAGGAACCAAATTTCGTTCAAAAACTTTTCAAAAAAGCTAATAATGCAATTGAAATGATGTTTCAAAAGTATGAAACATTGGGGGGAGAAGTTGAGAAAATTCAAATTGAGCTTGAGCAATACGAAAGAGATATAGCACTTTCTAACAAGCAAATAGGAGCTATGTTAAATGAAAACTTTGAGTTTTATAATGAACTCCAAAAATATATTGTTGCTGGAGAGATGGCAATAGAAGAAATGAATAATGAAATACTACCTTTCTTTAAACAAAAATCAGAGACTAGTGGAGATCAAATGGATGTTGTTAACTATCAAGAGCTATTAAAAGTTTATGATATGTTAAATCAAAGAGTATATGATTTAAGAATAGCAGAAAATATAGCTATCCAGACAATACCTATGCTTAGAGGTATGCAACATAATAATTATGGTTTAATTAGAAAAATAAATAGTGCATTTGTTGTAACTTTACCAGTATTTAAACAATGTTTATCTCAAGCTATATTACTTAAAAAGCAAGAATTGCAAGCAAAATCTCTAAAGGCACTTGATGACAAAACTAATGAATTATTGCTTAGAAATGCACAAAATGTAAGTACTCAAAGTGCACAAATAGCTAGAATGGCTGGAACAAGTTCTGTTCAAATAGAGACATTGGAAAAAATGTATAATACTATTAAGTCTGGTATAGATGAAACTATGAGAATAGAAGAAAACAATAGAGCTTTAATTAAGGATAATACAAAGAGATTGGAAGAATTAAATACGACTATAATTTATAATAAGTAGTATTATATTAAGGGCTAATTTGTATAAAGTTGGCCCTTTCTATGTATATGAGGAGGCTATACATTGAAATATTTCGATTATATCTGCAAAGACGATTTGGAGAAAATTTTTTTGAAAGAGCCAGAAGACTTTAATGCTAAGACTGAAAAAGATGTGTTGAAATATGCACTTGGTGCTTTTTTATACGTTCCAGCTACTCAATATAATATGATTTATAAAAGTGTTATAGGGGATGTTAAGGGAGTTAGACCATTAGCTATCTGTTTAGAAGATGCTGTTGGTGCAAGTGGAGAGTTAGAGGCTATAGAAAATCTTAAATTAATTTTGAAAAATATTAATAATGAGAGTATAACAAATAAAGATGGAATACCATTAATTTTTGTAAGAATAAAAGATGTGGGGCAATTGTTGAGGATTAAAGAGATTATAATTAAAAATAGTCATACTGTAACAGGAATATTAATTCCTAAAGCAAATTCGGAGTTGATTGAAAACTGCATAGAAGTTTTGGATTCTATGAATCTTAAAGATATGTATGTTATTCCAATAATAGAGACAAGCGAATTTATATATAATGAAAAAAAAGAACTGAGTTTTACTAATTTATACAATGCTATTTTAAGACATAAGTTAAGAATACTCAGCATTAGAGTAGGTCTAACTGATATATTAGGGATGTATGGTATAAGAAGGGATAAGAACTTCTCTATATATAATAATTTGATTTGTTCTTCGTTTATACTAGACATAATTACATATCTTCAAAGACCAGAATTAGATATACCTATCAGTGGGGGAGTATCAGAGTTTTTTGATATGACAAATGAAGATATAAGAAGTAAGTATATAGAAGAAATATTACTAGATAAATATCATGGATTAATTGGAAAAACTGTAATTCATCCAATGCAAATTCAAATTGTACAAGCATTATCTACAGTATCATATGAAGATTTCACTGATGCCTTGGATATATTGGATAGTACAAATAGCAAATATGGTGTGAGTAAGGGTGTGTTAGGAGAGAGAATGAATGAAACAAATCCACATTTTTTATGGGCTAAAAAAACATTGATTCTATCTAAAATATATGGTGTATTAAATAAAGGAGTAGACTATGAAGAATTGCTTAAATTTTAATTGTGAAATTGACATTACTGATAATCCATTAAATTTAGAACTAAATGATTTTTTAGACATAGGAATAAGAAATAATAGTAAAAGACGTTTTCTGTTTATATCAAAAAAACTTGGTAAGCATTTAGCATGTAAGCCAAGTGAGATGGATAACTTAGGAAAGTTAATAGCTACAATTTATAATGAAAAAAATAAATTAACGTCAAATGGAACTGTTATAGCTTTTGCTGAGACTGGAACAGCTGTTGGGCATAGCTTTTTTGATTACTTATGTGGAGATTATGAGTTCATTCATACTACTAGAGAAAAGTTTGATGAGTTAGAAAATCTGGAATTTTTAGAGGAACATTCCCATGCAACAGACCAAAATTTATACTTTGAGATGCTTAACAACTTTAAATTTGGGGACGAGATAATATTGGTTGATGATGAGATTACCACAGCTAATACATGTATGAATATAATTAGGAAGATTCAAAGTATTTATCCTAAAAAGAAATATACTATATGCTCCATACTTAATTGGGTAAGTGATGAGAATTTAAGGAAAGTTACTTACTTAGAAAGAGAACTGGGTTGTAAGATAGAATTTGTATATTTATTTAAAGGAAATTTTAAATTTAATGTAGATGAAGATGTTATCTCAAATTACAATGATAATTATACTATTAATAAATCAGAAGCTATTTTAAGTGATAAAGTAAATTTAGTAGTAAATCATATTTATGTTGACTTAGAAGATTATATTGGAAATAAGAAATATGTAAAATATACAGGTAGATTTGGAATTAATAGAAGAGAACAATCTAGATTAAAAGAAATCGTTAAGAGAGAAAGTAAAAAAATAACTATGGTCAGTAAAGAATCTTTAAAAAATGAAAAAGAAAAGATTCTATTTTTGGGTACTGAAGAATTCATGTATATACCTATGTTGTTTGCAAAGGAAAAAGAAAATCAATGTGATGTATACTATCATTCAACAACAAGAAGTCCAATTATTAATATTGATAAAGATAATTATCCTATTAGGAGTAAGTTTATGTTAAAGAGCTTTTATAATATAGATGTTCAAAATTATATTTACAATATAGATAAACATAAATTTTCTAAGTGTTATTTATTTGTAGAGTTGAATAAAAGTGAAAATTCTTATCTAGAATTTATTGATATAATTAAAGAGACAAGTATAAAAGAATTGACTATAGTATGTTGTAGCTAAAGTATTTTGGATAATATATCACAATTTTAAGATAGGAGTTGAGTCATATGGGAGATTTTAGCACATATTCTAAAGATGATGTTATTTTTTTATTAAAAGATATATCAAATTTAATTGAGGAAGAAGGAAATAAAGAGAGAGAATTAAAAATACAAAATGGCAGACATTATTCAGAAATGATACCAATAGAGTATGAAGTTAGTGAAGATTATCTGAATTTATATCATGAGAAACTGAGAGAAAATAAAGATAAGCTTGCATTTTCTATAGGCGTTATGTGTGAAAAAATAATAAAAAAAAATGGTAATGATGTAGTGTTAGTTTCACTTGCTAGAGCAGGAACACCTATTGGTATTTTGGCAAAAAGATACTTAAGAAATAAGTATAATGTAAATTTACCTCACTATACAATCTCTATAATAAGAGATAAAGGAATAGATATGAATGCAATTGAATATATAGTAAAGAATCATCCAAGTTCAAAAATTCAATTTTTAGATGGGTGGACTGGCAAGGGAACTATATCAAAAGAACTTGAAAAAGCATGTGATGAGCTTAATGTTAAATTTAAAAAACACTTTGACTCAACTCTTGCTGTATTAGCTGACCCTGCTGGATATTCAGGACTTTATGGAATTAGAGAAGACTTCTTGATACCAAGTGCATGTTTAAACTCAACTGTTTCTGGATTAGTAAGTAGAACTGTATTAAGAGAAGATTTAATTGGTAAAGATGACTTTCATGGTGCTAAGTTCTATAGACATTTAAAAGATAAAGATGAATCTATAAATTATATAGAAACTATAGAAGAATGTTTTAAAAATCAATTTAAAAATATATCTGATGAAGTCGAAAAATGGGAAAGTGATATTATAACAAGAGATGGATATTTTGATGTTTTAAATATAAAGGAAAAGTACAGTATAACAGACATTAACCTTATCAAACCAGGTGTTGGGGAAACAACAAGAGTTTTACTTAGAAGAGTTCCATATAAGATTCTTGTTAAAGATTTGAATGACAAATCTTTAGAGCATATATTCGTATTAGCTAAAGAAAAAAATGTTGAGGTTGAACAAATGGATTTAAAAGCCTATAAATGTTGTGGAATAATAAAAAATATGAAAGATGTTTAGAAAATATATTAGACAGGAGAAGACTGAATGATTGTTTTTTCAGATTTAGACAGGAGTATTATCTACTCTGATAAATTTTTAGATACTGATAAGGAATATACTAATATAGAAATTTATAGAGAAAAAGAAATATCTTATATATCTTTAGATACTATAAATTTAATAAAGCAAATACAATATTATGGTATGTTTATACCGACAACTACTAGAACAGTAGAGCAATTTAAGCGTATAGAATTTAATAAATATGGAATTTACTTTCCTTGGAGTATAACTTCAAATGGAGGAATTATACTTAAAGATAATGAAATATTGAAATCATGGAGTGAAAAAATAGATAAATTAAAATCTGGCTATGAACCGATTGAAAGTATGATTGATAACTTTAGAGATTATTTGAATATAGATGGAATAACTAATTTTAAAGTTGCAGAAGATACATTTTTTTATATAGTTGTTGATTTCTCAAAATTTAATTTGGACTCAATCAAAGAGTACATAAATATATTGGAGTCAAAAAATTGGAGGTTCTATGTGAGTGGCAGAAAAATCTATTTTATACCAAAAGAAATTTCAAAAGAAAATGCTATAAAATACTTGACCGAAGAATTAGGAATAGAATTTTTTTATGCAATTGGAGATTCTATTATGGACCAGGGTATGCTTAATATCTCAAATAAAGCTTATGTGTTAAAACATGGTGACATAAACAAAAATGAAATAAGAAATTCATTTATATCAAGTTCTTGTAATGGAATGAGTGGAACTGAAGAGATACTATCTAGCATTTTAGATGAAAGTTGCCTGCTTAATATATAATTACTGACATATATAAATAACGAATTAGAAAAATCTGAAATAAATTATAATAAAGTTTATCATACTAATTTATTTCAGATTTTTATCAATTTATATTTAAGTAAGAATTCAATATATTAAAATGAAGGTGGAGTCATTGCCCAGACTGAGATACATACATTATCATCGTAATTTTCATATACATGTGGGATAGTACTGTTAAAATAAAAACTATCTCCTTCCTCCAATATATATTCCTTATTTCCAAGTGTTATCTTCATTTTTCCTTTTATTATATATCCACATTCTTCTCCTTCATGTGTCACAAATTCACTATTTTTTTGTGTATGACCATCTAGTGTAACAAGTATAAATTCTATTTTTTTACCAGATAAATTAGGAACAAGAAGTTCATAAAATTTTGTAGAATCATTAGTTACTATTTTTTTTCGATTGTTTTTCTTTACTACTATATCAGAGTCATCTCTTCCAATCTCATCAAAGAAATAACCTATATTTATATCAAGAGCTTTTGATATTTTCCACATTGCTACAATTGATGGAACAACCATATTGCGCTCAATTTGACTTATTAAGCCCGTACTTAAATCTGAGTTTTTTGCTAAAGTAGAGATACTGATATTTTTAGATTTTCTAAGAGCTCTAATTTTACTTCCTACGTCTATATTCATTAGATACAAACCCCCTCAGAAATGATTATAACATATAATTTCTAAAGATTAATAAAATAAAAAAAGTTTTGCAATACATGTATTTTTTCTGCTATATTGAATTTTCTGAAAAAATGCATTATAATAGTATTAATATTCAATATATTGAATATTAATATCGATATTTTAATTTAATGAAATGGAGGTAGTTAAGATGAAGAGTTTTGTAAGTCCTGATAATATTTGGGTGTTATGGGCAGTTATAACTGGCTGGGCAGCATTTAGTATTTATTTGGAACAAAAGTACAGTTGGGCATCAAAGGTGTCAGGAGCAATAATAGCTCTTGTAGGGGCAATGTTATTATCGAATCTAAATATCATACCAGTAGAGTCTGTTGTATATGACCAAGTATGGGGATATGTTGTTCCTTTAGCCATAGCTTTATTGTTATATCAATGTAACATTAAAAAGATATGGAAAGAAAGTGGAAGATTACTCGTAATATTTCTTGTAGGTTCTGTAGGAACTGTGCTTGGATCTATGATTGGATTTTTAACATTAAAAAATGTAGTACCAGATTTAAATATTGTTGCAGCTATGATGACAGGTTCTTATATAGGTGGAAATGTAAACTTTGCAGCTATGTCAGGAGCATTTGATGTACCAGGAGAATTAGTATCAGCAACAGTTGTAGCAGATAATCTTTTAATGGCATTATATTTTTTTGTTTTAATAGCTATACCATCAATTGGATTTTTTAGAAAACATTTTAAACATCCACATGTAGATGAGATGGAAAGTATAGGTGTAACTGAAGGAGAAACAATAGCAGCAAATTACTGGGGAAGAAAAGAAATATCCTTAAAAGATATAGCAATAGCTATTGGTAGTGCCTTTATAATTGTTGCAGTATCTGTAGAACTATCCACTTGGTTCAAAGCCATAATACCAACATCAAATCCTTTTTTAGCAATGTTAAATACTTTATTTGGCAATCAATATCTAATAATAACTACTTTGACTATGTTATTTGCTACATCTATGCCTAATTTCTTTAGTGATATAAAAGGAGCACAGGAGTTAGGTACATTTTTAATATACATTTTCTTTGTTGTAGTAGGTGTTCCTGCTTCAATACCATTAATAATTCAAAAATCACCATTACTACTTTTATTCTGTGGAATAATGGTACTAATAAACATGTTAGTTACATTTATAGTTGCTAAAATATTTAAGTTTAGCTTAGAAGAAGCTATTCTTGCATCTAATGCAAATATTGGTGGACCTACAACAGCAGCAGCTATGGCAATATCAAAAGGATGGTCTAAACTAGTAGGGCCAATACTTATAGTAGGGACATTTGGATACATAGTAGGAAATTATTTTGGTCTTTTAGTAGGAAATATTTTGATATAATTTTACGTGAATAAAAAAAGTTGTTTTTTTAAAAGATTTTTATATAATTGGAGGTTGTTATGATTTTCGATGGACATTCAGATACTTGGGCAGATGTAACAATAAGAAGGCTTAACGGGGAGAAAGATGTATTTAGAAGAATACATCTTGATAACTTTAAAAGAGCGAATATAGAGGGAGCTATTTTTGTAATATGGATAGACCCTCCATATGATAAAGAACCTGAAAAAAGAGTTAAACAAATTATAAGCTGTATAAAAGATGAAATTGAAGATATGAAAGATGTTGTAAATATAGTAAAAAAGTATTCAGATATAGATAAAGGTTTAACTAAGAATAAAATAAATATTTTAATAGGACTTGAAGGGTTAAGTCATATTGGAAAAAATATAGATTTAATAGATTATTTTTATAAGGAAGTTGGTGCAAGACATGCATCATTAACTTGGAATGAGCAAAATGAACTTGCTACAGGATGTTCAGGAGATGAAAATCGTGGTCTAACTGAAATAGGGAAAAAAGCAGTAAATAAGATGGAAGAATTGGGCATGATAGTAGATGTATCACACTTGAATGAAAAGTCATTTTGGGATTTAATGTCTATTGTAAGTAAGCCAGTTATAGCTTCTCATTCTAATGCTAGGAGTTTATGTGATGCTAAAAGGAACCTTACAGATAATCAATTAAAAGAAATTTCAAATACAGGTGGATTAGTAGGAATAAATAGTTTTAGAGGATTTACTAATAGTAATCCCAATAAGCAAGATTTGATACACTTAGTTGACCATATAGACTACATAGTAAATCTTATAGGTATAGAACATGTATCTTTTGGCTTTGATTTTAGTGATTACTTAGGAAAAGAGACTATAGGTTCTTTTACTGAAAATGCTAGTGTTCCAAGTGTAGATGGTCTTGAAAGTACACATACAGCACATAATATAGTAGTAGAACTTGAAAATAGAGGTTATAAAAAAAGCGATATAGATTTAATTTCTAGTGGCAATTTTTATAGACTCTTTAAAGATATACTAAAATAATATAATAAATAAATTAAATTAACAAAACATTATCTTTAAACAACAACATCTACATATTCAAATTAGTGTTTATAGTTTATTTTATAAAATTAGATTTTTAATGTTACTAGAAATTTCAATTCTAGTAACATTTTTTTGAAAAAAACAAATATATATACGTATTGACAATGATAATTATTATTGATAGACTATAAAAGTGAAAATGATAATAATTTTCATTTTAATTAAACAAAGATTTTCAAGGAGGGAGAATGAAAAAAAGGTATTTAGTCATAGGAATAATAATTTTGTCTTATTTTTCTTTATTTATAGGAGCTGAAGATATAAATATAATGCATATATTTGCAAAAAATCAGCATAAACTTATGATATTTGTCATGAGCAGAGTACCAAGGTTAATAAGTATATTGATTGCAGGTATAGGGATGAGTGTAGCAGGTCTTATAATGCAACAGATAAGTAAAAATAAATTTGTATCACCTACGACAGGAGCTACAATAGATGCAGCTCAATTTGGTATAGTAATATGTATGCTTTTAGTGCCAACTGCATCTATTTTTACAAAGACTATAATAGCGTTTATATTTTCTCTTGCAGGGACTTTTATGTTTATAAAAATAATAAGGAAGTTGCAATTTAAAAATATAATCTTTGTACCATTAGTAGGTATAATGTTTGGAAATATAATAGGGTCTATGACAGATTTTATTGCATACAAATACGATTTGAGTCAAAATGTAAGTTCTTGGATGCAAGGTGACTTTTCTATGATACTTAAAGGAAATTATGAGATATTATATATCACGATACCTCTTATAATATTAGCATATATTTATGCAAATAAATTTACTGTTGTTGGTATGGGTATGGATTTTGCAACAAACTTAGGTCTGAGTTACAAAAAAATTGTTAATATAGGTCTGATAATAGTAGCACTTGTTACAGTATGTGTAGTCGTTACAGCTGGCAATATCCCTTTTATAGGTTTAATAGTTCCAAATATTGTATCCTTATATATGGGCGATAATATAAGAGCAAGTATATGGTATACTGGTCTATTTGGAGCGATATTTGTACTTATATGTGATATTTTTGGAAGGATTATCATTTATCCATATGAAATATCTATAGGGCTTACAGTTGGTGTTATAGGAAGTATACTATTCCTTTATTTAGTGTTAAGGAGGAATGTAAATGAAGCTTAGTCTCAATCAAAAAATTTATTTTGTGAGTACATTGCTATTAATATCAATGGCACTTTTTGTAATCTATGGAATAGACATGAATCATTTAGAATATGCATTATCACAAAGAATACCAAAAATACTTGCTATGGTATTAGGTGGAGGATGTATAGCGTTTACTACTGTAGTGTTTCAAACAATTACAAATAATGAAATATTAACACCAAGTGTACTAGGATTGGATTCATTATATGTAATGATTCAAACTATAATAGTATTTATATTTGGCTCAACTAGTAGTCTGATTATAAATGAGAATTATAACTTTATCATTAATGTAACTATGATGATTGGAGCCTCAATGCTATTGTATAAAACATTATTTGAAAAGAATAAAAATAATATTTTCTTTTTAATCCTAGTAGGGATGATATTTGGAACATTATTTAAAAGTGCAACAACATTTATTCAAGTAATGATAGACCCAAATGAATTTTTAGCTTTGCAAACTAGCATAATGGCCAGTTTAAATAATATAAATACGAATGTACTGTTAATAGCATCTATAATAATTATTGCCATAATACCTTTTATATATGATGAAATAAAATATTTAGATGTATTATCATTGGGTAAAGAGCAAGCAATTAATTTAGGTGTAGATTTTGATAAAGTAGTTAAAAAAATGATAATACTGATAGCAGTTTTAGTCTCAATATCAACAGCACTTATTGGGCCTATGACATTTCTAGGGCTTTTACTTGCCAATATAACTAGAGAAATTTTTAAAACATATAAGCATAAATATTTAATTTTTGGTTCTATGTTGATAGGAATGATTACATTAATAATAGGTCAATTTTTCATACAACATATATTTAAGTTTGATACAACTTTAAGTGTAGTAATAAATTTCATAGGAGGAATTTACTTTATTCAATTACTACTAAAGGGGGCAAATAGATGATAGAGATAAAAAATATATTTAAAAAATATAAGAATAAAAATGTTGTAGATGATGTCTCTTTTAATATAGAAAAGGGAAAGATAACATCTTTTATAGGTCCAAATGGAGCTGGGAAAAGTACAGTGTTATCAATAGTTACAAGGCTTATAGGAGGTGATAGTGGAGAAGTAATAATAGAAGGAAAAAGCTTGATTAATTACAGTAATAAAGAATTGGCCAAAAAAATAGCCATTCTTAAGCAATCTAATAATATAACTTTAAAGCTTACGATAAGAGAATTAGTTGGATTTGGAAGATTCCCATATAGTGAAGGTAATCTAACTAAAGAGGATGAAAATCATATTGATGAAGCAATAGAATATATGAAGTTGACTGATATACAACATAAGTATTTAGATGAGTTGAGTGGAGGTCAAAGGCAAAGAGCTTATATAGCAATGGTAATAGCTCAAGATACAGAGTACATATTGCTTGATGAACCACTAAATAATTTAGATATGAATCATTCAGTTCAAATGATGAAGGTACTTAGAGGTCTTTGTGATGAGTTAGATAAGACTATAGTATTAGTAATGCATGATATAAATTTTGCATCATGTTATTCAGATAATATAGTTGCATTAAAAAATGGAAAAGTTGAAAAAGTAGGTCGTACAGATGAGATAGTCAATGAAAAAGTTTTAGAAGATATTTACGAAATGAGCTTTAATATTAAACATATAAATGGAAATCGAATTTGTATCTATTTCTAAAATATTATATATAGAATAAACATATCTTATAAAAAATTTTAAATCAGAATAAAGATTAACAAGAAAGAGGGAGAGATTAGTATGAATAAAAAAGCAGCAATAGTAGCAGCAGTAGCTATAGTAGGATTAGTGGCAGTATTTGCATTGGGTGGAAGTAAAAAAAATGAATCAAAAACATCAGAAAATTCAAATGATACTATAAAAATAACTCATAGTTTGGGAGAAACAGATGTAAAGTTGAAACCTAAAAAGGTAGTAGTATTTGATTATTCAGCTCTAGATACAATGGATACATTGGGTGTAGCTGATAGTCTAGTAGGACTGCCAAAGTCGAGTTTGCCAGCATCTTTAGAGAAATATAAGGATGAAAAGTATGCAGATTTAGGTGGATTAAAAGAACCAGATTTAGAAGGTATAAAGTCAGCAAATCCAGATTTAATTATAATAAATGGAAGACAGGAAGATTTTTATGAGCAATTATCAAAAATAGCACCAACAATAAGTACAAGCAAAGACAATAAGAAGTACTTAGATTCTGTTAAAAATAATATAAATAAAATAGCAAAAATATTTGGAGTAGAAGAAAAGGCCAATCAAGAGCTTAGTAAAATTGAAAAGAAAATAGAGACTCTAAATAAAAAAGTAACAGAAAGAAATTTAAATGCTTTAACTTTAATGGTGAATGAGGGTAATTTAAGTGTATTTGGTGAAGAATCAAGATTTAGCATATTATACAATAGTTTTGGATTTGAAAATAAAGATAAAAATATAAAAGAATCAAGTCATGGACAAAATATTACCTTTGAGTATATAGCTAAACAAAATCCAGAAGTTGTATTCGTGATAGATAGAGGAATAGCTACTGGTAGTGATGTAAAGGATAGTTCAACAGCAAAATCTGTTTTAAATAATGATATAATAAAATCTATGGATGCATATGAAAATGATAATATAATATATTTAGATTCGCCAACATGGTATGTAAATGATGGAGGTCTAGCATCTTTAAATAAAATGATAGATGATGCTTCAAAAGCAGTCAATAAATAAATCAACCATTTGTAGTAAACATATTTTGTTTATTACTTATTTGGGGGTGTCTCAAAATGAACTTTTTAGTTCATGAGGCACTTTTTTTTATGAAATCAAATATATTTTAATCATTTAAACAAGAAAAAGAGGCTTATCTTTTATTTTGAAACAGCTACTTTTTTATAGACTAAGCAATAATTTTAATTATAATGATAGAAATGTATTCAAAATCTAATAAAATATAAAAATATACTAGACAAAAAGAATAACTTTTAAATATAATTAAGGTGTACAGATGTATATCTATATAGTCATAAATGTATGATTTTAATAAGTATTTTGTAATTAGAAATATTATAAATTGTACTAAGAAGTAATAATCTATAAGAACTCATATGTTAGAGAAAAGCTTTTATATGTAGAGCTAATTCTAAAAATGAACTATGAAGAATAAGGTTTTATATATTCTAATTGTATAGAAAATTTTATTGGAGATTCATGTATATTATTTGAAAAAATAATATACATGAATCTCCAATAAGCGTGAAAAAAGACATAGAGAATAGAGGTATTTTATGAAGAGATTTTTGAGGGTAACTATCTTAGTTTTATTTATTTTATTGATTTCTATAAGTTTCATTTCTATTAAATTGATTCATAATATTGGTGATTATGGGAAACTGATTAATTATGTTGGTATTGTTCGTGGAGCTAGTCAACGATTGACTAAATTAGAGATGAACCATAAACCAAATGATGAATTAATAGAATATATTGATGGAATCTTAGATGAATTGATTACAGGAGATGGAAAATATGGTCTAGTAATCACTGATAGTAATAAATATAATAAGGATTTGTTTTTACTAGAAAAAAAGTGGGAAGATTTAAATATTGAAATAAAAAAAGTAAGAATGAAAGAAGATACTAGTCAGTTATTAAGTATAAGTGAAGAGTTTTTTTCTCTTGCAAATGATACAGTATTTGAAATAGAAAACTTTTCTAGAGAAAAAAGTGATTATTTAATGACTTTAATAATAATTATATCTATTATAGGCATATTAGCATGGACAATATTGATTATACAGTATAATAAAAAAATGATTAAATTGGAAAAATTAAATGTAGATTTAAAAAACATTGCATATAAAGATGAACTCACAGGGGCAAATACTATAGAAAAATTTAAATTGGATGCAAATCAAAATATCTATAGGCATAAGGATAAGAAGTTTGCTATATTCTATATTGATTTTGAAAATTTTAAATACATTAATGATATATTTGGGTATGATTATGGTGATATGATACTGAAACGATATGCTAATCTTATGATGGGTGATATTGGAAAATACGAAATATTTGCTAGAGAAATTGCAGATAGATTTGTTGCTTTAAGATGCTATGTAGATAAGGAGGATTTAGTAATAAGGCAACAAGTTGTAGATAATGAACTGATTAATATCACAAATGAAATTAAAAACAAATATAGCATTACTATTGTTAGTGGAATCTGTTGTATTGAAGATGTAAATGAAAAACTAAACATAGATGACTTAATAAATCGAGCAAATTTTGCACAAAAAACTGTTAAGAATAAACCAGGTACTAATTATGCTTTTTACAATGAAAATATTCGTAAAAAAATGATTGAAGAAAATACAATCAAGAGTAGAATACATGAAGCTATTGAAAAAAGAGAATTTATAGTTTATTTTCAGCCTAAAGTTAATTTACATAATCAAAAAATAAATTGTGCAGAAGCTTTAGTACGTTGGCTGACTCCAGATAAAGGTATTATATCTCCAGCAATATTTATTCCAGTGCTTGAAAAGGATTTTTTTATTGCTTTAGTAGATAAGTATGTTTTTGAGGAAGTTTGTAAATGGATTAGAAAGAGGTTAGATGAAAACAGACTTTTTGTTCCGATATCAGTCAATGTTTCCAGAATACAATTCTACAATACTAAATTTGTAGAAACTTACTCCAATATAAAAAATAAATACAATATACCTAAAAATACTATAGAAATTGAATTTACAGAGAGTGTAGCTTTCGAGAATCAAGAACATCTTTTGGAAATTATACATGACTTGCACGACAATGGATTTACTTGTTCTTTAGATGATTTTGGAAAAGGTTATTCATCTTTGAGTGTTTTAAAAGATTTACCATTTGACGTTTTGAAGCTTGACTCCATGTTTTTCAAGGCTAGTTTAGATAAAGATAAAGAAAAAATAGTAATAAAAAATATTGTACATATGCTAAAAGAACTGAATATCACAACTGTTGCTGAGGGTATTGAATGTAAGGAGCAAGTTGAATTTCTTAAAGATATTGGGTGTGATTTAGTTCAAGGATTTGTATTTTATAAACCAATGCCAATATTAGAATTTGAAGAAATATTGGATAAAGAATTTGTTTATAATAGCTAAAATATATTTTATAAAATATGTGTTAATTAAATAAAATTATTGTATACTGAATAAAGTTTTGCTTTATTTACTATTTAAAAATGTACAAATATATAAGTATTTGAAAAATCACCATTATATAAAAATTAAAAAGAAAATAAATAGTTGTTAGATAAAAAAGAGACCATGAGGAAATTTACTCATAGTCTCTTAAATAATATACTTATTTTCTTCCTGCAACCCATTTTAAGCCCCAATGGAACTCAGTATCCATTTCTCTGTGACCTTTAAAGTATTTAACTACCTTTTCAACACTGAATGTCTCATCATTTACATTTTCTATCAGTGCTATTGAACACATATTATAGCCATTTTTATGTTCATCAAGTTTAACAACTAAGTCTGAATCTTGTTTTTGTTTTATTGTTACAATTCCATCAGCTTCAGACCAATTGGCTACACCTTCATAGATAAAAGCATAAATAAGTATTCTTTTTATTTCTTTTATTTTATTACCATTTATTCTTAAATTTTCTCCTTGTGTATTACTTCCTGTTCGGTCATCTCCATCTAATTGAGCAAAAGGTGGATTATCTAAGCTACCAAAAGAATTGCCTAATGCCTGAACAGCACCTTTTACACCGTTTTTCATTTCAAATAGGCAACCCAAATCTAAATCTATATTGCTGCTTCTTAAAGAGCCAAAAAAACCCTTTTTTTGTACTTTTTGATTCCAATTTAAATTAACTAAAATTTCACCTAAATCGCTATTTTCCTTCTTTGTAAGATTTATTTTTTGTCCCTTTTTTAATTCTATAGCCATAGTAATTTTCCTCCACAAACATAGATTTATTTAAATGGTAGCATTTAATAAGTCAATATTCAACAATATTAGAATAATAATATTAAAATTATATTAAATATACTAAAAAATAGGAATTACAATGCCTTTGTATTTTTCTTCAATTAAGCTTCTTGCCTTATCTGATGTAAGAACATCTTGTAGAACTTTAATCTTTTCGCTATCTTTATCCTCAGTTCTAAATGCTAAAAGATTTGCATACTCATCATTTATAGGAGCTGTATAAATTCCATTTTTCTTGGCATCAAGACCAGCAGGTACTGCATAAGTAGTATCTATAAATGCAGCAGTTACATCTGGAAGCGAAGATGGAATTTGAGCAATATCTAACTCTTTGAATTGTATTCCTTTTGGATTTTCTATTATATCTTTCGGACTAACTAATCCATCACCTTTAGGCAAAGTTAAAAGTCCAATACTTTCAAGGTATCTAAGGTTCTTAGAACAAGAAGAAGGGTTATTGCTTATTGCAATTGTATCTCCTTTTTTAAAGTCATCAACAGATTTTATCTTATAAGAGTAAAGTATTGCTGGGCATACATATAGTTTTTTACCAGCCATTATTTTGTAACCTTTAGCTTTAACTGCTTCTTTTAGATAAGGTTCATGTTGGAATAGATTTGCATCAATTTCTCCATTATTTAAAGCTTCGTTTGGAAGTATGTAATCATCAAAGTTTTTAATTTCTAAAGTATATCCCTTTTCTTTAATAAGTGGTTTTAATTCTTCTAATAACTCTCCACCTGGAACTAAAGTAGCACCAACAACAATTTTTTTATCATCTTTAGGTTTAGAACATCCAACTATAGATAAAGTGAATACTAGACATAACAACAAACATAATAATTTTTTGAATTTCATATAAATTCCCTCCTGAATATAATTGATTAGTTAAAAATAAAATACTTTCTTTTATCACACTGCGAATAAAATAAGCCTGAGTTTAAACTCAGGCTTTAAAAGCTAATTTAGACTCATCTTTCAGTATAATACTGCAGGATTTAGCACCAATGTATATAAAAATATACTGGTTGCTGGGTTTCATAGGGCCAGTCCCTTCACCACTCTGGATAAGAAGTATCAATTTTTAATTATGTTATAAATATTATCATGATTTTTTATATCTGTAAACATAATTTTGTAAATATTTTAAAATCTTTAATATCCTCTATTTAACACCTAAGATTCCAGAAACTAGAATATCAGTATCAGCACCTAAGAAATAATCATTTATTTCAATAGAATCTAAAGTATTTCTTAAAGCATTTTCTTCATGTCTTGTACCAATAAGTATATCTTCAACAAATGAAACATCACGTTTTCCAAAAAAATCTCCAAAAAATTTTATAGTGGTTATTATGCCTTTATCAACATTTAAATTGAATTCAACATTTCCACCAGAATATTTTAATTCATTTGAAAGAGTATATTTTGGTGAATTACCAAAATTCCAATCCCAAGTTTCATATTTTGATTTAGTAAGTTTTTCTATTTGTTCTATATCATACTCACTTAAACAATAATTAGTATTATCAGTATTTGTTTTAGAAAGATAATTCATTATTGCATCTTTAAATTCTATTATGTTCATTTTATCTTGTAGGTGTTCACTTATATTAGTTACACGAGATTTTACAGATTTTATTCCCTTTCCTTCGAATTTTATAGGTTTAACTTTTAATGCTTTTGAAAGGTCATTTATCTCAGATGAAAATAAAAGTGTACCATGATGCATCACTTTATTTTTGTAGTTATATTGAGCATTTCCAGAAAATTTCTTACCATCTATAAGAAGGTCATTTCTTCCAGAAAATTCAGCATTGACATCTAATGTTTTAAGTAAGTCTATTATTGGTTGAGTAAATCTTTTGAAATCACTAAAACTATTATTATTACAAGCTATGAATGTAAAGTTTATATTTCCTAAATCATGAAATACAGCTCCACCACCAGATTGTCTTCTAACAACAGGTATAGAATGCTCTTTTATATATTCTAAGTTTATTTCAGAGAGTGTGTTTTGATTTTTTCCAACAATTATAGAAGGTTCATTCCTCCATAAAATAAATAAGTCTTCATCAAAGTTTTTTAGAAGATATTCTTCCATTGCTAAATTGAAATAGGGGTTTGTTTTTTCATTGTAAATTAATAACATTAAAGTAAGTCCTCCATAGAATTGATAAAATTTTTTTGATAGCATTAGTACAATTAATTTTATAATTCGACAATAATATAAAAAGTCCTTTAAATTAGAAATTTCAAACAATAAGATTATTTTTAATTGATTGTAATGTGTTTTAAACATAATTAAAAAAAATATGGTGTTTTTTGTAAAAAATAAGTAGAAATTTTTAAAACTAACTTGCAAAGTTTAAATAAATAATATATACTCAAAATATATTTAATAAAAGTGAATAGAAGGGTAGAGGCGCAATAATCTATCAGTACTAATAAGGAGTTAAGCACAAAGAATTATTAGGAAAGGAGATATTGCCGAAGTTTTATAATCGATGCTTTAAGATTATATTGCTGGGGGTACATAGAAAATGTGTACAACTGTCACAGGTTTATTTGTGGTGAGCTATCATTTAAGGAATTATATTATATTTATTTTAATATTGTTGATGTATTGTAATGTTTAAGCCTTGAGTGTTTATCACTCAAGGCTTTTTTAGTTTTATCATAACATAATACCCTGCATAGTTCACAAAATTAAAAAGAGAGGGAGATTTATATGAGAAATAAAACAAATTAATATTATTTTTCTGACGACAATTATGTTCATAATGTCAACAGTAATGGTTTTTGCAGAAGAGGATATAGACACTATTGCACTAGCTAATGCAGAAAAATTTGGAATCTTAACTTTAATAATTTGGTTTAGGAGCGATAATATCTTTTGCTACTGGAACAGCTTATGGTACAATGGGTATACTTATGCCACTGGCAATACCACTAGCATACTCATTAAATCCTGACATGTCTTATGTAATAGCAAGTACTAGTGCAGTTTTAACAGGTGCAATATTTGGAGACCATTGTTCTCCAATTTCAGATACAACAATACTTTCTTCTTTCACCTTTTATTATGATTATTTTGTTAGTTTTTAGATGATTTTAAAAAGTTATTGAAAATAATAGCGAAATATAGTAAAATAAAAGAGTGATAAGCGGATGTGGCGGAATTGGCAGACGCACTAGACTTAGGATCTAGCGCCATTGGCGTGGGGGTTCGACTCCCTTCATCCGCACTTTACAGTACTTAATTGTGCTGAAAAAAACTGGGGTTGCTGGCTTTCGGAGTGGGCTATCCCGTTTTTATTTTTTGATAAATAAATCAAATACTATATAATATCTTCTTAAGAGTATTTTTATAATAAATATACAAAAGCACGTTAAGTGCTTTTTTTGTTGTATAAAAATATATTTAAGTATAAAGTTCTATATGTTTATTAGCAATATAAAATCTTATAGTAACTTATTTTAAAAATCTTATTTTTCACAAAGATAAAATTGCAAACGATTCTATCACATGTATGAATATACTTTTAACATAATATAGTAAATTACAATATAACTTTACTTTTAGTATTTTGTATGGCATGCTAATAATAAATTAAACAAATATATTATTTCGCATTAATATATAACATACAGGTGTAAAAGTTAATAATATAAAAGTAATATAATTGATAATAAAAACTTAACAAAAAAATTAATACATAAAAAAAAATAAATATAATTTGTTGACATTTAATTGAAATATTCATACAATAAAATTGAAAATAAATATTTCCAAACGAGATTAGCGAGAGAGACCTTTTTACAAAAAGGCGCCGAAGAAGAAATTTAAGAAATGCCAATTCTTAGAGAAGCTTTCAGGCAAAAATATCGCTAATTGATGGGACTCTGGAGAGACTTAAGTTAAGATACTATAAGTCACCGAAGAAGCAAAATAATATTAAATTATTAAATCTTTCAGGTATACAAACAGGGATATATAGGCTAGGATTATTTTCCATGTTAATATATCTTTTTTTTATGAAAAAGTACAGGAAATAATGTCAAAGTTACTTAAATATAGTAGGTCTAATTTTGTAGGGAGGGTTATATATGAATGAATTGAAAAGAGTATCTTTGTATAATATACACAAAGAGCTTGGAGCAAAACTTGTTGAATTTGCTGGCTGGGAAATGCCTTTAGAATATGAAGGTATAAATAAAGAGCATGAGATGGTCAGAAAAAGCGCAGGTATATTTGATGTATCTCATATGGGAGAGGTACAAGTAAAGGGAGTAGAGTCAGAAAAATTTATACAAAATCTAGTTACAAATGATATAAGCACATTAAAGATAAATGACATTATATATACACCTATGTGTTATGAAAATGGTGGAGTAGTTGATGATTTATTAATATATAAATTTAGTGAAGAAGATTATTTATTAGTAATAAATGCAGGAAATATAGATAAAGATGTAACATGGATAATAAAACAAAGTGAAGGATACAATGTAGATATAAAAAATGTATCTAATGAAGTGAGTCAATTAGCAGTTCAAGGACCTAAAGCAGAAGCAATTCTTCAAAAAATTACAGACATAGACTTAAAATCAATAAAATTTTATAAGTCAATGCCATCAACAAAAGTATGTGGTTTACCTTGTTTAGTTTCAAGAACAGGATATACGGGAGAAGATGGATTTGAGATATATTGTAAAAATGAACATGTAGAAATAATTTGGAATGAAGTTTTAAAGGTTGGACAAGAAAATATATGCCCAGCTGGACTAGGTTGTAGAGACACTTTAAGGTTTGAAGCAGCACTACCTTTATATGGTCATGAAATAAATGAACGCATATCTCCACTTGAAGGTGGTTTATCTATTTTTGTGAAGACAAATAAAGAATCATTTATTGGAAAATCAGTTTTAACAGAAGAAAAAGAAAATGGAGCTAAAAGAAAATTAGTAGGATTTGAAATGCAAGGCAAAGGGATGCCTAGAAATGGATATGATATAAAGGTTGGTGATAAAACAGTTGGTTTTGTAACAACAGGATGTGCATCTCCAACAACAGGAAAAATATTAGGCATGGGAATTATAGATTCTGAGTATGCAAAAGTAGGAAATGAAATAGGTATAGCAATCAGAAAAAAAGTTGTTCCTGCAATGATAGTTAAGAAACCTTTTTATAAAAAACAATATAAGAAAGATAATATTACATTAAATGAAGAAAATAAGTTTTCATATATACCTGCCACAAGTGAAGATAAATCAAAAATGTTAAAAGTAGTTGGATTAAATTCAGTTGATGAATTATTTTCAGATATACCAGATGAAATAAAATTAAAAAGAGATTTAAATTTGGAAAGTGGAAAATCTGAATTAGAGGTAAGTAAAATAGTAAAGAGATTGTCAGAAGAAAATTTAAGTTTAGAAGATTTAACTTGTTTTCTTGGAGCTGGTGCATATGACCATTATATACCATCAATTATAAAACATATAACTTCAAGGTCTGAATTTTATACAGCATATACTCCATATCAAGCTGAAATAAGTCAAGGAACTTTGCAAGTAGTATTTGAGTTTCAATCTATGATTGCAGAAATTACAGGTATGGAAATTGCAAATGCATCAATGTATGATGGAGCAACTGCTGCAATAGAAGCCTGCATAATGGCAATGAATCAAACTAGAAAAAGTAAAATAGTGGTGTCAAAAACTACACACCCTGAAACTTTGTCAGTATTAAGAACTTACTTACAATATAAAGATTGTGAGATAGTAGAAGTTGACTTTTGTAATGAATATGGAACTACAAATATAGAAAAATTAAGAACTTCTGTAGATAAAGATACAGCATGTGTTCTTATACAGACTCCTAATTTCTTTGGAATTATTGAAGAAATGGAAGAAATAGAAAAGATAACTCATGAAAATAAAGCTATGTTAATTATGAGTGTAGACCCAATATCATTAGGAGTTTTAAAAACACCAGGTGAGATAGGAGCAGATATTGTTGTTGGAGAGGCTCAATCACTGGGAAATCCTCTTAATTTTGGAGGTCCTTATGTAGGATTTTTAGCTAGCAAATCTAAGTATACTAGAAAAATGCCAGGGAGAATAGTTGGTCAAAGTTTAGATACAGAAGGGAAAACTGCATATGTTTTAACTTTACAAACTAGAGAGCAACATGTAAGAAGAGAAAAAGCAACTTCTAATATATGTTCAAATCAGGCTTTAAATGCTCTTGTAGCTTCAATATATATGGCTACTATGGGTAAAGAAGGATTTAAAGAGGTTGGTATGCAATCTATGAAAAAAGCACATTATGCTTATAATAAACTTATACAAACTGGAAAATATAAGCCAATGTTTAAAGGTAAGTTTTTCAAAGAATTTGCTGTACAAGGAAATCTTAATATAGAAACTATAAATAATAAACTCTTAGAAGAAAATATATTAGGTGGTTATAATTTAGAATACAATTATCCAGAGTTAAAAAATTCAACTTTACTTTGTGTGACTGAGAAAAGAAGCAAAGAGGAAATAGATAAGTTAGTTGGAATAATGGAGGGATTATAATGAAAGAATATAATAGTTTGTTGATAGATATATCTAAAAAAGGTAGAAAAGCATATTCGCTTCCAAAGTTAGATATAGATGATATAAAAATAGAAGATATGATTGACCAAAGTATGGTAAGAAAAAGCGAATTAAATTTACCAGAAGTTGGTGAATTAGAATTAATTAGGCATTATACTCTATTATCAAATAAAAACTTTGGAGTTGATACAGGTTTTTATCCTTTAGGTTCTTGTACTATGAAATATAACCCTAAAATAAATGAAGATATGGCAGCACTTCCAAATTTTACTGGAATACATCCATATCAACATTCAGATACAGCACAAGGTTCTCTTTCTTTAATGTATGATTTATCAAATAGACTTGCAGAAATCACAGGTATGGATGAGGTTACACTACAACCTTCAGCAGGTTCACATGGTGAATTTACAGGGCTTATGATTATAAAAGCATATCATGAAAATAGAGGTGACCATAAGAGAACCAAAGTTATAATTCCAGATTCTGCCCATGGAACAAATCCAGCAAGTGCAGCTATGGCAAACTTTGATGTTATTCAAATTGTATCTGATAAAAATGGAGCTGTAGATATAGATGCTTTAAAAGAAGTTTTAAATGATGAAGTAGCAGCTCTTATGCTTACTAATCCAAGTACTCTTGGTTTGTTTGAAAAAAATATAAAAGAAATAGCCACTCTTGTACATGAAGCAGGAGGACTTTTGTATTATGATGGTGCGAATATGAATGCTATTATGGGGATAACAAGACCTGGAGATATGGGATTTGATGTAGTTCATCTTAATCTTCATAAGACTTTTTCCACTCCTCATGGAGGAGGAGGGCCAGGAGCTGGTCCTGTTGGAGTTAAAAAAGAGTTGGTACCTTTTTTACCAATACCAGTAATTGAAAGAAAAGAAGATAAGTATGTATTAAATTATGATAGAGAAAAGTCTATTGGAAAAATTAAAAACTTCTATGGTAATTTTGGAGTGCTTGTAAGAGCTTACACATATATATTAACTATGGGAAGAGATGGGCTTAAAGAAGCTAGTGAAATGGCCGTTTTAAATGCTAATTATATAAAGGAAAGTATAAAAGATGATTATATTTTGCCAATAGATACCTTATGTAAGCATGAGTTTGTATTAGGTGGATTACCAAGAGGAGAGGCAAATATAAAAACTATTGATATAGCAAAAAGACTACTAGATTATGGATACCATCCTCCAACAATGTACTTCCCTCTTATTATAAATGAGGCACTTATGATAGAGCCTACAGAAAGTGAGAGCATAGAAACATTAGATAGTTTTATAGAAGCTATGAAAAATGTTGCAAAAGAGGCAAAGGAAAAGCCAGAACTATTGAAAAATGCTCCACATAATACTATAGTCAAAAGAGTGGATGATGCAAGGGCAGTAAAAAAACCTATATTAACATGGTCACAAAGGTAAATAATTAAAAAAATAGAAATTTAAAATATAAAGAAAGTTACATTTGTAAGAAAAAGCTATCTAACTTAATCTAGTTTAGATAGCTTTTTCTATGTATTGATATGTATGATATTTACTATTAAAGTTTTAAATTATGTGAGTATCTATATAGAATATTGTTATGATGATTATAATAACAAAAGTCATAAGAATGAGGGAAATTTATTTTGGCATAATTTTACTTAATCTTTTAGCTTAAGAGAAACTTAACTAAAATATATCGAAATTCATAAAAATTTAGGAAATCTTAAGAATTATAATGCTTAAATCTTTAGATTTATATTTTATTATATAAATTATAGAATAATAAACTAAAAAATTTAGAATTTTATAATATATTTGTAGCTTTGAGTATAAAAAAGCATTAAGTTGAAAGGAGTAGAACATGGATAGTGTTAATTTAAAAAGATATAATTGTGATATAAATATTGGATTAAATGACAAGCAACTTCAAAGTAGAATAGATGATAATTTAATTAATGTATTTGATAGTGGAAAAACTAAAACATATAAACAAATTTTTAAAGATAATATATTTACACTTTTTAATCTCATAAATATTGTCTTAGTCTGTCTATTAGTTTCAGTTGGTTCTTTTAAAAACACCTTATTTATATTTATTGCTGTAATTAATACTATTATAGGAGTAATTCAAGAAATAAGAGCTAAAAGATTATTGGACAATCTATCTGTTATAGTTTCAAATAAGGTATCTGTTATAAGGGAAAAAGAGAAAAAAGAGATTGATGTGCAAGACTTAGTATTAGATGATATTATGATTTTAAAAACAGGCAATCAAATTTGTGCAGATTCAAAAGTTCTAGATGGAAAATTAGAGGTAAATGAATCTCTGATTACAGGAGAATCTAATATTATTGTAAAAAATAAGGGTGACTTCTTATATTCTGGTAGTTTTGTAGTTTCTGGAGAAGCTTTTGTAAGAGTTGAAAATATAGGAAAAGATAATTATGCAAATAAGATAGCTAATGATGCCAAGACTTCTAAAAAACATAATTCTCAGCTTAGAAATTCACTAAATGCAATATTAAAAGTTGTTGGTATAATAATTATTCCTCTAGGGATTATATTATTTGCAAAGCAACATTTTGGAAATGGAGATTCTATAGCTACGTCTGTAGTAGGTACTGTGGCAGCTGTAAATGGTATGATACCAGAAGGTCTAACTCTACTTACAAGTATTGCTCTAGCTGTAGGAACTATAAAGCTTGCTAGTCATAAAACTTTAGTGCAAGAATTATACTGTGTAGAGACTCTTGCTAGAGTTGATACATTATGCCTTGATAAAACAGGCACAATTACAGAAGGTAAAATGCAAGTTGATGATGTGGTAATGTTGGAAGAAGTAGATATTAATGAAATAATGGGGAATATATGTAATTCTCTTAAAGATGATAATGCAACACTAAATGCAATAAGAGATAAATATAATATTTCAGATACATATAAAGTTAAGAATCTAATACCATTTTCGTCAGAAAGAAAATACAGTGGAGTTACCTTTGAAAACAGAGGTATATATTTACTAGGAGCATTTGAGTTTATATTTAGAGAAAAATACAAACAACTTAGAGCAGAGGTTGAAAGATATTCTAAAAAAGGAAATAGAGTAATAGTTTTAGCTCATAGTGATTCTTATATGGAAGATAACAATATACCCAAAGATATAAAACCACTAGCTTTTATATTGATATTGGACAAAATTAGAGATGAAGCTAAGGAGACTTTAGAATTCTTTTATAATGAAGGTGTAGATATAAAAATTATATCTGGGGACAATCCAATAACAGTAAGTGAGGTGGCTAGAAAAGCAGGTCTTAAAACAGCTAGTAATTTTATTGATGCAACAACACTTAAAGATGATAAAGATATATATGAGGCGGTTGATAAGTACAGCGTTTTTGGTAGAGTAAGTCCACAACAGAAAAAACAAATGATTTTAGCATTAAAAAAACAAAATCATACAGTAGCTATGACTGGAGATGGTGTAAATGATGTGTTAGCACTTAAAGAAGCTGATTGTAGTATCGCCATGGCATCTGGAAGTGACGTTACTAAAAATATTTCTAATTTAGTTTTGTTGGATTCAAACTTTGCATCAATGCCAAAAGTTGTTATGGAAGGAAGAAGGGTAATCAATAATATTCAAAGAGCATCTTCTTTGTTCTTAGTAAAGACAATTTTTTCATTCTTCTTGTCGCTGTTAACATTATTCTTCTTCAGTAGACAGTATCCATTTGTGCCTATACAATTGTCACTGATTGGTGCTGTAACAGTGGGTATACCATCATTCTTCTTAGCCCTTGAAGCAAATAAAAGTAGAATTTCAGGAAACTTTTTACTCAATATATTAAAAAATGCTTTACCAGGAGCACTATGTGTGACAGTAAATGTAATTATTGTTTACAATATAGTTGAATATTTAGGTTATAGTTCAAGTGTATTTTCTACAATGTGTGCTATATTAACTGGTATATGTGGTCTTTTGATATTAAGACAACAATGTCTACCATTTAATAAAGAAAGATTATTTTTAATTGTAAGTATGACTATTGTATTTGTTGTTGGAATTCTATTTTTAGGTGGATTATTCTCATTTGTAGCATTGAATAGAGAATTAATTCTCATAACTATGGCACTAGCAGTATTAATGCCAATTATGATAAAAGTTATGTTATTCGTGTTGGATGAGATATTAGAGACAATAGTTCCAGATTTAAATTAACTTTAAATTGATAATAAAAAAGAGCGGTTTTTATTGAACTGCTCTTTTTAGATATGTTTAATTTTATGTAAGAATATGTATTTTTATTAATCAGCTATATATGAGCAACAGTAGTCAACAACTTCATTAACTTTTAAATCAAAACTTGAATCACTAGGAACATTAAATTTTTGACCTTCTTTATAAGTTATAAACTCATTGCTTCCAGGTAGTTTTACATCCATACTTCCAGCAAGCATTTCCATTATTTCTTCTTCTCTAGTAGAAAAAGTATATTCTCCTGGTAACATCAATCCTAAAGTTTTTCTTTCTCCATTAGGCAGTATTATTACTCTACTACTTACTTTACCATCAAAATAAACATTTGCCTTTTTTACTGCAGTAACATTCTTAAATTCACTCATTAGATAAAACCTCCAAAATTATTTGTACATATATATTATATAAAAATAATGTAAAAATTGCTATATATTTACAAATAAAATTTAGTATTTCTTAAAAAAATTAATGAAAATAAAAATAAGGAAATGTTTTTAGAATAATAAATGGTAAAAATTTCATAGAAATATTATATTGAATTGATAATTTTAGCAATATATAATAGGAGAGGAGTTTATGAGAATTGCCTTATGCTACACATTAAAAACATAAAGATAATGTATAATCTAAATGTATATTATACAACCTAAAGTTTATAGTTATAGAAAGAGGGGATAAAATTGTCAAAGAGAATATTGGTCATAGAAGACGATATAGATATCCAAAATATAATAAAAACATTTTTAGAAAATGCAGGTTATACTATTATAACAGCAAATGATGGTCTTGATGGGATTGAGAAGTTTAAAAAACAACAATTTGATTTGATTTTATTGGATATCTTGATGCCAAAGATAGATGGTTTTGTAGTTTGTGAAATGATAAGAAATGAATCTAATATTCCAATTATTATACTTACAGCGTTGGATGAAGAAACAGACCAAGTAAAAGGATTTGAATTAAAAGTGGATGATTATATTACAAAGCCCTTTTCTACAATTGTTCTTCTAAAAAGAGTAGAGGCAGTATTAAGAAGAATCGGTGACAAAGAAGAAAATCATGAGGATAGGAAATTTTTATTATATAGAGATATCAATATTGATGTTGAAGGATATAAAGTTTTTGTTAATGGTAAAAAGATTGAATTGACTGCTAGAGAATTTGAAGTTCTAAAGGAATTAATAGAACACAAGGGTCGTGTACTTACTAGAGAAAATTTAATAAATAGCCTGTGGAAATATGATTTTTTAGGAGATGAAAGGGTTGTAGATACACATATAAAAAATCTTAGAAAAAAACTTGATGTGGATTACATAGAAACAATAAGAGGGGTAGGATATAGGATTGATGTATTGGATTAAGAAAAGTCTAAATAGAAAAGTTTTTTTAAGTACAACCTTGATACTTATTTTGTCCTGTACGCTAATTTATATATTTATCATGATGTCAATGCCCAAAACATATAAATCACACATAACCGATGATATCAAAAAAAATCTTGATGAATTTGTTAAAGTTATTAAGAATACTAAATATGAGGATTCAGCACCTAAATTTTATGATTTTATAATTGAAAATAATGTGTCTATTGATTTAGTGAAAAATGGAAAATCAGTAAAAATACCATCTGATATAAAGTATGGTAAATTAGATGATGAAAATATTATATCAAATAAGAAGCAAAAAGCTATATTCAATGAAGATAATTTTTTATCTAAGTACTTAAATAATCAAATTTCGGGAAGTAGCTATGTAAATGCTATATCCACTGAGATTACATTTAAAGATAGTTCAGATATATATATTCTCTCTATCGTACCAAAATTGATGGTAGTTGATGAAGCTTCTATAATTTTATTAAAATTGATACCAGTAGTCGCAATAATGATTTTGATAATATCACTAGTTACTGCATTTATTTATTCCAGAGTAATTACAAAACCTGTTGTCAAGATAAGTAACACCTCAAAAAAAATTGCACAGATGAATTTAGATGTTAGATGTGATATAGAAAGTAATGATGAAATAGGTTCTCTTGCTTTAAGTTTAAATGAACTTGCACATAATTTATCAATTACACTTAATAATCTTGAACATGCAAATTCAAAGCTTCAAGAAGATATTAAAAAGGAAAGAAAGAATGAAATAAGTAGAAGAGCTTTTTTTGTAGCGGTATCTCATGAGCTAAAAACACCAATTACGATTATAAAAGGTCAACTTGAAGGCATGATATATAATATTGGCATGTATAAAGATAGAGATACTTATTTAAGACATTCACTTAAGGTAATGGAAAGCATGGAAGAAATGGTACGTGAAATTCTTGATATTTCTCGTATGGAATCATCTGGATTTAAATTAAATACAGTAGAAATCAATATGAGTTCATTAATACAAAAATCAATACAAAACTACTTAATATTAGCAGAAAATAAGAATATACATATTATTAGTGATATAGAAAAAAATTTATACTCTTTTGTAGATATAAAATTGATGAAAAAAGCTATTTCTAATATTATTAACAACTCAATTAAGCACTCAAAAAACGGTGCTTTGGTAAATATAAAATTGTACAAGAATAATGAATGTGGAGTTTTTGAAGTTGAAAATTCAGATACATTTATAGAAGAATCTGAGATAGAAAATATTTTTAATCCTTTTTATCGTGTAGATAAGTCACGAAGTAGACAATCTGGTGGAAGTGGTTTAGGATTGTATATTATTAAAATTATATTTGATATGCACAAGGTCAAATATAAAATTGAAAATACATCAGTGGGTGTAAAATTTACAGCTATATTTCCTATCGCATTAAAAAATATATTGAAGTAAATATTTTATAAATAAAATAACCCTATACTAAAATTTTAAAGTTAAATTTTAGTATAGGGTTATTTTGAGTATAAACATGTATTTAAAAAGTATTTAGGTACCATATAAAAAACAAGGCAAGAACATATTAACTACATACTTCATTTATATAATAAAAAATGTAATAAGAAACTAAAAATATGAAAGGTGAGTGAAATATGAAAATCGATGTTAAAAATTTAAATATGACTTATAAAGCAGGAAAGGAAGCACTAAAAAATATAAATATAAGCCTTGAAAGTCCAAATTTTATAGGTTTATTGGGTCCAAATGGAGCAGGAAAAAGCACTTTAATGAAGCTACTAACTTCAAGAATATTACAAACATCAGGTCAGATTTTAGTAAATGGTAAATCTCTTCAGCAGTGTGAGACAGAGTTAAAAAGTAAATTGGGATATTTACCACAAGAATTTGGTTTATATGATGAACTAACAGTATATCAATTTCTTGAATATATGTCAGTTTTAAAAGGTATTAATAAAAACACAAAAAAGATAATAGAAGAAGTTATTAATCAGACCAATTTATCAGAAAAAAGAAACTCAAAAATTAAAACCCTTTCAGGAGGACAAAAACAGAGAGTAGGTATAGCCCAAGCAATAATGGGAAATCCAGGACTATTAATACTGGATGAACCTACAGTTGGATTAGACCCTGAGGAGAGAATAAACTTCCGTAACTTATTTTCAAAAAATTCAAGAGATAAAATTGTAATATTGTCAACACATATTATAGAGGATGTCCAGTCAGTATGTAATAGACTAATCGTGATAAATAAAGGAAATGTATTGTTTGATGGAAGCTCAGAACAGTTAATTAAAAAAGCACAAGGACATGTTGGTATTTATGAAGATAAAAATGGAAAAATACATAGTGATAAAAAAAGTAAATTTAAAGTTACATCAAGTATTCTTACCACAACAGGAACTTCATATCGTATTGTAAGTCATAAACTTCCAGATTTTGCAATATCTGTAGAACCATCCCTAGAGGATGCATATATGTTTTTAATATCTGAGGAGGAGATAAAGTAATGCAATCAATTAAATTTATCAAAGATGAGATAAAGAGGCTTTTTAGTTCAAAGATTACATGGACTTTCATATTAGTAATAGCATTGGTACCAGGTTTATCAATAATAATGTATGAAATGCCTGAATTATTACTACAAAGTAATTTAGGACAAGAGCTTAGTTTGAGTGTACCTGTTTTACTTAATCCAGCAAAACTAGGGGCTTTAATAGGCACAGTCTTATTTTCGATGTTTACAATATATGAGATGGATAATGTCTACAGAAACAAAACTAATGGGATTATAGAAACTATCATGGATGCCAAAAGTTTAAATCTAGCTAGGGTAATTTCTATTTTTGTATCAGCTATAGTATCTGTAATAATTTCAATGATTATCTGTCTACCATACTCTATCATTAAGATGAGTGAGGATTTTAGTTTAAATATTTATCTGATAAATTACTTAGTTTTAATGTTACCAGCTATATTATTTGGTATTTTACTTTCAGCTGGATTTTACTCTATAACAAGACGTATTGATTTAAGTATAATTATGTTACTTATACTAATATTTTTATCTATAAATGTAAAAGGTAGTTATCTTATTGATTGGGTACAGACAAAGGTCACTATTTACTCTTCTAGCTTTGGAAATGCTTTGCAATTAAGAGCTTTATATTGGAATAGACTGCTTTGGAGTTTCGTGTCAATATCAACTTATTTAATGGGTATAATATGTACAAGAAAATATGAAAAAAATATCTTTTCATCTATGATGTTTAATATTAAGAAAATATCAATATCAATTTTAACTGTAGTATTAATTGCTAGTTCTTATAGTATATATGCATTAGAACCGTATTATGATGATAGCCCTCCAACTAAAATGGAGAATGTAGTAGATAAGAAATCTGGTTCAGGTGTAGTTATGGCTACTAAAGAAGATGGAAAATTAAATAAGGATATAAAATTAATTGATTCAAGTCTTGATATAAAAATAAATCCTAAGAAGGCAAGCTTGGATGGGAAAATAGAATATACTATGGAAAATAATAGTGGTAAAGAACAAAATTTGAAATTTGATTTAAATCCTGGATACAATGTTAAAGATATCAAGATAAATGGCAAAAAAGCTAAATTTGATATCTCTAAAAAGAAGCAACCAGAAGGGCGAATTAGTTTAGATACGACTAAAGAAAAAAATCTTAAAATTGAAATTGAGTATGGAGGTAAATTAATAAATAATCAATTGCTCGAAGAAATTCTTTCAGGAGATATAATAAGTGAAGAGAATATTAAGATAGTTGGTAGCTCAATATACCCAGAGCCTAAAATTGATGTTATGAATACAATGGAATCAATGATTCACGGTAACATCACTTTACCTACAGGTATAACACCTGTAATAAGTGGAATCAGTACAGAAAAGCTAAAAGTTGATAAAAAGAATAATGAATGTACATGGAAATTCAATACACAAGGAACTAGATTAACTATAATAGCTGCAGACTATGTAAAAAAAGATATACAAGCAGGTGGGATTAAGGTACAGTTTTATTATAATAGAAAGAATGAAGATAAGATAAACAAAATGAATGCAGAGAAAATTATAAAAGATTCTATTGCTTTTTATACGAAGCAATATGGAGAATTAGAGCCTTATAAAGTTATTCCACTTAAGTTAGTAGAAGGGGGAGCTACATCAAGCATTGGGACTGGAGGAAAAGCATATGAGAATATAAGTTATATGGATGAAAGTATTTTCAACCCAGGTGTATTTGAAAATAGTATAGGAGAAGGTGGTAATGGGGTTGAAGTTTTGGCACATGAAATATGTCATCAATGGTGGGGAATTATAGTACAAGTTGACCCAATGATATCACCTTGGTCATCAGAAGGTATAACAAATTATGCGACTAATAAGTTTATGGAGTATGAATATGGAAAAGAGTATAGTAAAAAAACCATAGACAATTGGAAAAAAGAAAATGATAAACTTAAGAGAAATTTCTATATGAATAATCCACAGTATCTAGAAAAGTTACCTGAGAACTATGTATTCAATATTTTATCACCTAATTCTATGAGACTTCTTTACAACAAAATGCCACTACAACTTTTAAAGGCGGAGGAGATTTTAGGTCAAGATAAATTTGAAACTATTCTCAAAAGTTTATATGATAAATACAAGTACAATGTATTAAAATATGATGATTTCTTAAAAGCTTGTAATCTTACAGGGGAGGAATTGAATCTTGAATAATTTAAAAATAATGAAATATGAAATGAAGAGACTATTATTTTCTAAGGTATATTTAGTTTTACTATTAATAACAGGATGGTTCTCCTACAATGTTCTTAAGACAAAAACAATCTATGGTTTAAATGATACAGCACCATTTTCAGAGTGGAGCTATTCAAGTTTTTTACTTGATGTAAATCCATTTTTACTAGTTATAGTTCTTATGTTTTGTACATATATATTTTCAAAAAAAGAAGAAGCAGTAAGGACAATTACTATGACAACTAAGATAAAGCCTACAACATATTTTTGCTTAAAAAGTATTACAATAACAGTTGCATATCTTCTAACAGTTGCAATTGTAATTGCGATAAGTTTTATTTTTTACAATAGAGTATTTCAATTCAATAACTTTGGTCAGTTTGTACAGCCTATATTTCTTATTTTAATACCATCTGTATTATTTGTATTAGGGATTGGCATGTTTATTGGTAATATAAATGGAAATTTACTATATATTTTTATTCCAATAATATTCATTATAACAAATTCTGGTGCACTATCTATTATATCTGGTAAGAGTCTAGTAAACTCTATACTGGAGAGTAAAGTTGCAGATATGATGGGGAATCTTGCATTTAATATTCCACAGGGATTTGTAATCAGTAGAATATCCCTTGGAGTGATAGGTATACTCTTAATAGTTAGTGTATGTAAAGCATACAGCAAAAGTAAAAATAAAGTTTAAAAATGCTTACAAAGAAAAAATTGATTAGTTCTATAAAATCATAATTATTTTTTTAATATTTGGATGTATATAGATAATCTAAGATGTGAACAGGGGATTATATTAAGGGAAATATGATATAATTACTAAAGTTATAAATAGACTAAAGGAAAAGAGTATATTTTAACCTATAGTTTTTTAGGTTTAAAATATACTCTTTTACTAATTATAGTTATGTAAATTAAACAGATTATATAAACAAATTCTATATAATCAAAATTTTTATTATAATTCTATATTAGGTTCTTCAATTAATTTTCCACATACATATCTATGAATGATATTCCTATCATCACCAACATATATAAATCTTTCAAGTCTTTCAAGTATAGAATAATTGGCATGATTTAAATCTGAATCATCAATAATCAATGCATCAAAATCATACTCTTCTTCAAAGCTACCAACTTTTCCAAAGAAACTTCCACCACTTTTGGTTGCAATATAAAAAGCTTCAGACAAAGATAGGAAATTACACTTCTTACCAGAATTCACCCAATATAATTTAGATAATTGTATTGCAGATACCATTGCTTTAAATATTGATAATGTATGTCCACCACTTATATCTGAACCAAGCGCTAATCTAATATTATTATCAATTAATTTTCTGATAGGCATAGCACCACTACCAACATTAAAGTTAGAAGCTGGGCAGTGAACTGCCATAACATTATTTTCTCTCATTAAATCTATTTCTTCTTGAGAACAATGAACACAATGAGCCATTAGAGTAGGAGTTTGACCAAATAAATTATATCTATTATAGGCATCTCCATAAAATTTAGATTCGGGTTCTAAAGTTTTAACCCATTCAATTTCATCATGATTTTCAGATAAGTGTGATTGTATAGGAATATTATATTTTAAACATAAATCTCCTAAACCTTTTAAAAGTTCACTTGTACAACTTGGGATAAATCTAGGAGTTATGATTGGTTTTACAATAGAATCTGTATCACTATATTTGTTTATAATTTCTTCTGTATCAGTAATAGAATCATAAGTGTTTTCCAACAAAGTGTCAGGGCAATTCATATTCATATTTACTTTACCAACATATGCTCCAAGACCAACTTCTTTGAATATATCCACAAGTTTCATAGAAGCTTCTTTATGTACTGTTGCAAATACTGCTATTCTTGTAGTTCCAGATTTCCAAACTTCTTTTACAAATTTTTTATACATTTTCGTTGCATATTCTATATCTTCATAATTTGACTCTTCTGGAAATGTATAAGTTTCAAGCCATGGCAAAAGTTCTTTATCCATAGCCATTCCAAGATTTTTAAATTGAGAGGCGTGGCAATGAAGGTCATTCATACCAGGTATTATAAGTTTATCAGTGTAATTTACTATTTCTAGATTTTTATATTCTTTAGGTATTTCTTTAAAGATTCCTTTTACCTTGCCTTTTTCCAGTATAATGTAACTATTTTCAAATACTGTGAAAGTGTCTGAAGTTTTTGTGAAAATTATATTTCCTTTTAGTGCTTTTAACATATAAGTCTCCTTAGTTTTAGATTTGTTAATTTTAGTATATGTAAGTTATCTTTTGGTTTTATAAATTAAAATTTTACCATATGTATTATATCAAATCTGACTAATAAATACTATTAGATAATAGTAAATATTAGTAAAGTGTAGTTGTTTAGTAGTATTTATTATTATCTATAACTGACATTTAAGAAAAATATGATATTGACTGACATTGAACTGATATAAAACTGAACATTATTTAAAGAGAACATTACTTATATTCTCACATGCTTCCTTATTCATTTTATCTAAAATGTGAGAATGGCTATTCATAGTTATTTTTATATCAGTATGTTCTAATTTAAAAAAAATTGTTTTTATGTTGGCTTCAGCTAGAAATATAATAAAGAAGTTAAAAGAAGTGTTGAATTTATGGGCAATTACACAGGAAGAATATAATAAGCATTTACAAACACGTAGGTGCTATTCAATTTATAAATTATTCTATTTTTATTTTATAGTATAAATTTTATGATATAATAAAAATATAGAAGTTTTGCAGTGACCGGTATTTATGCTAAAGTATGCTTTAACAGTTGAAATATAAGGTCTTGAGAATGTTTGAGAACTATTATCAATTGCACTATTGCTCGCTCACTGCAAATTTAAGAGAGTTGTATGTGTATAAGTATTGGAAATGCTCAATTTATTTTGAGGGTTTTATATTAACTATGTGGTATGTAAATAATTTTCAAAATATTTATACTTATATGATAACAAAAGTTTTATATTAACTATGTGGTATGTAAATATTTTTTGTGATGCGTTAACAGCATCTTGTTTTTTTGGTTTTATATTAACTATGTGGTATGTAAATTCATGTATCCTTGGCATAAATTTAAGTTTAATTTTTGTTTTATATTAACTATGTGGTATGTAAATACAGGCTTATAACTATCTTTAGTTAATACGTAGCCACGTTTTATATTAACTATGTGGTATGTAAATTTAGTTATGACTACCTTCTATATGTTCATTTTACTAGTTTTATATTAACTATGTGGTATGTAAATGTCGCTGACTCGAAACTATTCATTGCTTTTTGATATTGTTTTATATTAACTATGTGGTATGTAAATCTAGATATGAATATTTAGAGGATTATTCGTACTTTCTGTTTTATATTAACTATGTTATATAAAATATTATAAGCCATATCAAACATAAAATTTATATGTTATAGGTGAAGGAATATGCAATAAGATAAGCTTTATGAATAAAGAAAAATATAATATTCTAAAGGGGAATGATAGATTTTACACACTTTATAAAAAGTGTTAAATTTTATCAATGGATAGATTAGAAGGTAGCAATTAATTAGTTGTTACCTTCTTTTTTACTTGAAGTACTAATTCTATTAGCGTTTAATTATAAGTAGCTTATATAACAATATATCTCCTTCTAATTAAATAATAAGATACCAGTGTTATAATAGATACTAGTATCATAGCTATCATTGCAATATATGAACTTTTTATTAATAAACCCATCATTATGTATTCTAAACCTATCAAATAGTGGTAAAATATTTCTAGTTTCATGGTTTTTCTCTATCTATATTTCCATATTTTAATTCTAATTTATTGAGATATTTTTCACTACAATAATTAGTTTTGTGTTTAATCAAATATCTTATTGTAGTACCCACTATGTTTCCTATTGCAATAAGTATAAGTAAAATATTCCAAGAATTCGTATAGTATCCTCTCCTTTACAATGTAATTATTTTTTATTATTTCTAGTAAGTAATTACCAAATAATATTAGATTTAGTCTTCTTAATTAAAGTATAACAGTAGAATAATTATAAAAAGTATCTAAAAGATTACAAATATATGTAAGAAAACTTAATGATAACATATTAAATGTAAAAAAATAATTATTTTATGAAGAGGTTTAAATTTATTAATATTCATACTGTAATTCATGTATACAAGGAGATGTCCTTATGAAATTAAAAAATTTGTACCATTTGTAATATCAGTATTGATGATTTTTCAAGTATATGTACCATTTGCAATTGCTGAAAAAGACTCTAATGGTAATATAATGTTAAACAACAAAAATATCAAAATATGTTGTTCATATTAAATGTAGAGTGTATATAGCTATAAACTAAAAATTTCATATAAATGAAGAAAAATACATGGAATAATTTGTTGTATTACTTAAAAATAAAAGAAAAAGGGTAATAAAATAGTTTATAGGTCATGGTAATAAAAAGTATTAAAAAAGAGTGCATAAGCACTCCAATTGTGAGAAATATATACATAAAATCATTATTACAACAATGAAAAATGTACATATAAGAGACGTTTTGTGTCTGTTTTAAGTAATAATATTTTAGTATTAACTAAATGTTTATCACAATAATAAAAAAGAAAAAGGAGTATTTTGTACTCCATTTGTCAAAAATATAAAACTTTTATATAAGATTATTATAACACAATTGATAAAAGTGTAAAGATATATAATGAATTTATAAAGAAAAATAAAATAAAAAATATAAATTCTAATCACAGGATTTATATTTTTGTATAGAAAATAATTATTCTATTCTTAAATAGCATGTCTAAACTGGATAATAATTTATTATTATTGTTTTCAATGTTTTTTCCCCTTGATTATGATATGTATGCATTGATTCAGCTGAAAGAGTCTGGAAATATTTATGTGTATTCTTTAAATAAAAATTTATTTTTTAAGTGATAATTAA